>JAHJOY010000143.1 GCA_018819665.1 bacterium | reverse complement strand
GCAAGATGCCCGAAAATTTACAAATAAAATATACAATTTAACTAACAAATTTCCCAAAGAAGAATTATATAGTTTGACCTCACAAATAAGGCGGGCTACAGTATCTATTATGTCAAATATCGCTGAAGGTTTTGATAGAAGGTCAGATAAAGAATTAACTAATTTTTTGTCTATGTCACGTACTTCTTCTTCGGAAGTTCAGAATGATCTTTACATCGCTCTAGATTTAAAATATATTTCCGAAGAAGAATTTAAAAAAATGTATGCAGAAGCAAAGAAAATTGCCAAACAAATAAATGGATTAATGACTTATTTAAGATCTGGTAATTGATGGGCTGATTGGGTGATAGGTAGATTGGTGGATTAGATCTGATTGGTAGATAGGACGATTGGTCAATTGAATTTAATTGGCAGATTGGCTTATCGGCTTGCCCCCATTTAAAATCAATCATCCTTGTCAGAAGGACAAAAATGGTGTAATATAGTTCTATAAAAAGGACAACATAAAATTATAAGAAATCTAGGTCAAAGAAATATGATAAGCAAAGAGCTCCTAAAAGAAGTAATTATAACTAACGAAGAATTTATTACCCAGCAGGTAAAAAAAATTATAAAAAGAGAAGGAATCTCTTTCCCCGAAATACTAAATAAAGTAGTGATACTTTATGGAGTAAGGAGAAGCGGTAAAACCTATATCTTATATGATCTATTTAAGAAATATAAAAGTCAGGCGATATATATAGATTTTGAAGATGAAAGACTGATCGATTTTAAAACAAAAGATTTTGAGGTATTAAAAGAGGTCTTCCTGGAATTAAAGCCCCATCTTATAGGCAAAGAGCTCGTATTTCTCTTTGATGAAATCCAGAACATCGAAGGTTGGGAAAAATATTGCCGAAGAATTGTAGAACGGGAAAAAGTAAAAGTATTTGTAACTGGTTCCTCCTCGAGAATAATGCCTATGGAGATCCATACTTCCTTAAGAGGAAGAGCCTGGAGTATAGAAATAACTCCTTTTTCTTTTCGGGAATATCTACACTTAAAAGGTATGGATATCAAGGAGGAAAATATTATTTATGGCTCAAAAAAGGCTTTGATAAAAAAATATTTTTCTGAATACATAAAATGGGGAGGGTTCCCTGAGGTTTTACTCCTAAAATCAGATTTGGAAAAAAGGAAGGTTATAAAAGAATATCTCGAGGCAATGTTTTTCAAGGACCTGGTAGAACGATTTAATATCACCAACATTCATCTTTTAAAAACCCTTACGGAAAAACTGTTTTCTTCCTTTTCTACCAAACTTTCTTTAACCGCTTTCTATAAACAATATAAAGAAAAATTTCCTTTTTCCAAAGATACTTTATTTTCGTATTATAATTACTTTTTGGAAAGTATGCTTATTTTTGAAATAAAAAAATTTTCCGAGTCTTCTTATAAAAGACTTAGAAATCCGGCAAAAATTTATCTTGCTGATACTGGTATCTGTAAAAAAGTAACCTCTGCTGATCTGGGGAGAGTCTTAGAAAATGTAGTTTTTTGGGGATTAAGAAAAAAGGGGGAAGAGATATTTTACTTTGATGAAAATAGAGAATGCGATTTTATAGTAAAAGATAACCAGGGAAAACTATTTCCCTATCAGGTAACCTTAGAGTTAAAAGAAGAGAATAAAGAAAGAGAAATAGCTGGATTAATTGAAGCTTGCAAAAGGTTAGACATAAAAGAAGGAATAATATTTACCTATGATGAAGAGGGCAGTGCAGTAGCAGAAGGAATAAATATCCAAATATTACCAGTATGGAAATGGCTATTAAAAGAATAAGAGACTTTCAACCTACTCGAACCGATCACTTCAGAGCTCGGAATTAAATTAAGAAGGGTAAAAAGGTTGAGAATGTTGGAAGACGCCCAAGCGAGTATGTCTAAATTTACAGCAGGTGAGAATCGAGATGTAATATAGTGGGCGTGAGGTAGGGGTTCGATTCATCGAACCCGCTAAACAAGGGTCGGATAAATCCGACCCTTTAACATTCTATAGCTCACATCTTATCCCATTTTCACTAAATACTAACTGACTAAATACTATTCCTTCCCACATCTTTTTCTTCCTAACTATATACTCGATACTATTCTAATTTATTAGCAAATTATCCAAAAAACTGATAAAATAATGATAAACAGATAATGATTTTCTTAATTTTATGGAGGTGTGCTATGAGATTTCAGGTTATTTTTACCTACGATCCAGAATACAAAGGTTATGTAGCTGATGTACCTGAGCTTCCAGGATGTATGAGTCAAGGAAAGACTTTGGATGAAGCTATCGAAAATATTAAAGATGCCATAAAAGGTTATCTTTATGTACAAAAGAAGCATGGTCGTAGTTTTGAACCGAAGGAAGAGAAAAGTGCTTTTGTTGGTGAGGTTATAGTTTAATGGGTCGTCTATCTAATATATCTGGCAAGAAGGCTGTTAAGATGTTTGGTAAGTTTGACTACATATTAGACCATCATACTGGAAGTCATATGATTTTATATCATGAATTAAGACCAACGCTTTCTATTCCAGATCATCGGGAGCTGGCGCCAGGATTATTGCGTGGATTAATTCGGAGGGCTGGATTAACAGTGGAAGAGTTTCTCAAGAAAAAATAAAAGTAGCCTGAGCCAGCATTCGAAGAGCACTCTACTTCGTATTTTTAAATCCTTAGAAAAAAAAGGATTGGTAAAAAAAGAGGGAAAGGTAAAAACATTTACTATATGTTGGTATGATTGGGACGAATCTGGAACGAATGACATTATAAAATGGTGCAGAAAAGAGGGCTTACCCGAACCTATATTTAAAGAAGTTACCGGTGGTTTTGCTGTAGTTTTAAGGAAATTTCAGATACCTGAAAATCTTGAGTCGTTAGAATTAAACGAACGGCAAAAGAAAGCAATAGAATATATAAGCCAGAAGAACAAAATTACAAACAATGAATATAGAAAACTTTTCCCTGGGATTACTGACAGGACTGTCTTAAATGATTTAAGAGATATGGTAAAGAAAGGGATTTTGGTAAAAGTAGGAAAAACAAAAAACACTTTTTATCAATTCCGAAATAATTCCGAAATAAAACAGTAAAGCAGGTGAGATTCTCCGCATCGTAAGGAGATTATTATTAGAAAGGATGAGACAAAAGGTACCTATTATGAATTCATATAATATGCCAACTTTATCTACTTTGGCAAGCAATATTTAGAAGGTTTAGATTTAAATAAGAGGCAAATTGTAGCTATGGAATCCATTAAAAAAATTGGAAAAATTACAAATAAAGGTTACAGAGAAATGTTTCCAGAAATATCCGATGAAACAGCAAGGCTTGATTTAAGTACCATGGTTAGAAAAAAGTTATTGAATAAAAGAGGTGAATATCCCAAATTTATCCCAGATTTATCCCAGATTATTATAAATATTCCTCTTTATGATAGGACCATAAATATTAATTGTTTTTGATCAAACGATTGTTTTTTAATTTTATTTTTATCTTGACTGGCCGACTGGCAGACCGGTAAACCGGAAGACTGAATTGACTGGCCGATTGGTCGATTGAATTTGATATATATCTCTTGACTTTATACTTCAATTGCAGTATAATTAATTTGAGGTGATAATATGAGAAGACAGACAAGTATAAGAGTAGAAGATAGGTTCTATAAAGAATCAGAGAAAGTATTCGATGCATTAGGATTGAGCTTTGGAGACGCAGTGAACTTGTTTCTTGCAAAGGTAGCATTAGAGAAGAGGATACCATTTGAGGTAGGAATTCCTTCAGATAAACTCATAGAGAGAATTCATAATATTGAGAATAATGAAGACGTAGAAATTTACAATACAGCAGAGGAACTCTTTAAAAAACTGGGGATTTGACATTGTTAAAGATAAAAGTTGAGAAAAGGTTCAAGAAAGATGTTGAAAGGGATAGGAGAAGCGGTAAATACTCGCAATTAGATTTTGAAATATTAAAGCATATCATTACTACATTACAAGAAGAGAAACCAGTTGATCCTATTTATAAAAAGCATCCTCTACTTGGAACATCGAAAGGATATGAGGCAATACATATCAAAAGCGATTGGATTCTGATATTTAAAGTTGAAAAGCCTCTCCTAATACTTGCCATGATTGGTTCTCATCCTCAGGTGTACAAAAAACTGAAGTGATTGAATTTGTTATATTAGATAAAGCTCAAAAAGCTTATATTATAAGGGTTTTTCGACAATTCAATAATTAACTGATTATTAGATTAGTGAAATAGAGAACTGTCCCCTGTTCCCTGTGTTCATAATCAAGAAAGGAGGATAGACAAAATGCAAACAGCGAAAAAAGAGGTTAGTAAGCTTCTTGAAAGCTTACCAGATGATTGCGCATTAGAGGATATTCAATATCATCTTTACGTTCTTCAAAAGATCGAGCGTGGTTTAAAGGATGCAGACGAAGGGCGTGTTTACACCCAGAAAGAAGTTGAGAGGATGATGGCAAAATGGCTCGAAAAGTAAATTGGGCTTATGAAGCTGCTACTGATCTTGAAGCACTTGCTGAATATATTGCTCGAGATTCCGCTTTTTATGCGTCAGCATTTGTTCAGGAAATCCGAGATGCAAGCCATTCACTCAATGAGTTCTCTGAAAGAGGACGTATTGTTCCTGAGCTTGGCAATCCGAATATTCGTGAACTTTTTGTTAGAGAATATCGCCTTATTACTTAATGCCTCACATAAAAATGTATTTGAACTAATTGTTAAATCGATAAATTGGCAAATTATTGTGACTTTGCTGGGGTCATTCTCACTTCCCCCTATGTCATTCCCATGGAAATGGGAAACTCTTGACATTCTAACTTATATTTCTTGCATTTCTTAAACTCATATAATATAATTTACTCAACCAAACATACTAAAAATATTGTTAATAACCAGTAACCTATAATTGGATTAATGTATCTTGTAATTAACTGATTAACATACTGGCAAAGATGTGTAAAAAATCAGGAACAAAATATTACAGAAGGCGTAAAGAGAATAATGGAAATATCAGCATACAAAAAAGAAGTAATAGATAAAATTGAAAATTTTATTAAAAGTCAAGAGGAGATAATATTTTCCTATATATTTGGCTCTTTCATAGAAGATGAAACCTTTAATGATGTGGACATAGCAATTTATGTGGATAAAAATATTATTCCAACAGAAAAAATTTTCTACGAGATAGAATTGTCAAATCATTTGGAAGAAATTATAAAAATTCCCGTAGATGTAATTAGGTTAAATCTGGCCTCTGATCCTATTTTGTATAGGGCCACTAAGGGGATATTAATAAAGAACATTGATGATAATATAAGAACAAATTTTATAACTATACATTGGAAAAAATATTGGGATTTTAAAGACAAAATTCA
This sequence comes from bacterium, assembly GCA_018819665.1. GTDB lineage: Bacteria > Atribacterota > Phoenicimicrobiia > Phoenicimicrobiales > Phoenicimicrobiaceae > Sediminicultor. The sequence continues at coordinate 370 of JAHJOY010000143.1, read as the reverse complement.
AGAACATGTGGCGGAGATGAAGCATGGGAGTAGATAAAGAGAGAATTGTGTCTCTGATAGGAGAAATAGAGAAGTCCTTGAGTGTATTGAAGGAATATGGACAAAAAGAGAAAGAATTACTTGTTGCAGACTTGAAATCATTGGGAAGTGTTAAATATTATCTTATGGTTGCAGTCGAGGCTTGTATTGATATTTCTAATCACATCATAGCCAAAGAACATATTGGAGTTCCAGAAAGTTATAAAAATTTTCGTCAGAAAACCTGAGGGCTTGCCTTCAGGATGAATGGCATATCCGTATGACTGTATGACTTTAATCCCTTACACATACAATATACTATAGTAATATATATGTAAGGAGTGACCGAGAT
>JAHJOY010000142.1 GCA_018819665.1 bacterium | reverse complement strand
TAGATTGTATCTTATTTAATATTTTTTAAGTTTTTTTGAGGAATTGTAAAATATACTCTTTGATTTGATCCCGTACTTTCCTGAAAATTATTAGCTTTTTTTCTTCTGCTCCTTCAATTTCAGCAGGATCGTCTACATCCCAGTGTATTTTCTGGGAATTTCCGGGAAATATTGGGCAGATTTGTTTAGCATTATCGCAGACTGTAACGACATAATCAAATTTCTGGCCGATAAATTTTTTAACGTATTTCGACCGGTGAGATGAAATATCAACGCCCATTTCAGCCATAACTTTTATAGCCAAAGGATTAACCTGAGTTGGTTTTGTTCCTGCACTAAAAACCTCAAACTTATCACCGCCAAGATACCTTAAAAAACCTTCAGCCATCTGACTCCGGCAGGAATTCCCAGTGCATAAAATTAAAATTTTCTTTTTCATAAAAATATCCTCCTTGTTGATTCTCTATCTAATTTTATAATTATCTAACTCATTTAATCTATTCGACCCTTTTTATTAAAAGTCCTTCTTTATTCATTAAAAAATAAAAACCCTTCAGTAAATGCCAAAGAAATTGGAATGTCTGACTTCCCAGACAGGAAGATTTCCGCAACTTTTAACTGTCAAAGAATAGGACTTTCAGTAAAATTTAAATTTTTAATTTAATGGAGTACTACTGGAGTTTACCTTCTTAAAAGTAGGGGTGGGAATCTGCTTTCCCGATTACTCCCTTAAGAAGAATCTCGGCAGAAGATAAATTGGTAGCTAAGGGAATATTATGAACATCGCAGACCTTTATAAGAGCTGTAATGTCGGGATCATGAGGCTGTTTCGCCAGTGGATCTCGCAGGAAAATTACCAGATCGATCTCTTCGCTCGCCACTAAACCACCAATCTGTAAGTCACCACCTTCAGGGCCAGACATCATTTCTCTCACTTCTAAAGCTGTCTTTTCATTTATCAGATGGCCAGTCCCCTTAGTTGCTATAAGCGCACACTTTTTTAAAAATTCCTCATTTTTACTGGCAAAAGATAACATATCTACTTTTTTAGCATCATGAGCAATAAGAGCAACTCTGAATTTTATTCCTTTTGATAATTCTCTTCCATTAACCGGAACAACTACTGTCTTACATGATTTATCCATTGTTATTTAAATAACCACCTCTTTTTACTTAATTATTTTTTTCTTACTTCGACCCTTTTATTATAAAATACTCTGAAATTATTACGTTAAGATTAAGAGTAGATTAAGATTTAATGAAATTTTTGGGCAGTCTAAGCTTTCGAATAAGACATTTTAGCAATATTTTGCTTTAATTTTTTAAATTGTTTATAATATTTAAAACTCGAGGCCGTTAATCCAGAAATTATTTTAAACTCTTTAGGTATTTTCCATGAGTAAAGAAAAGATATTAGTAGTCGATGATGAAAAAGATATCATTGAGCTTCTTCAATATAATTTGGAAAAAGAAGGATATAGAATAAGCTGTGCCTACAGTGGAGAAGAGTGCTTAGAAAATGTTAAAACTGAACTTCCGGATTTAATTCTTCTGGATTTAATGCTTCCCGAAATAGACGGCTTAGATGTATGTAAATTCTTAAAAAACTACCCCCAAACTTCTCATATCCCTATTATCATGCTTACTGCTAAAGGAGAAGAAACTGACATAGTATTAGGTTTGGAATTAGGGGCAGATGATTATATCGCTAAGCCCTTCAAGATAAGAGAATTATTAGCCCGAGTAAAAACTGTACTCCGTAGAACAAAAATCAATATTCTCCCTCTCTCCAAAGAAAAAGACATGATTAAATTTAAAGACCTGGTTATTGATTCAACCAAACATCAGGTTACTCTAAAAAACTTACCTTTAAATCTGACCTCTACAGAATTTAATTTATTAAAATTTTTAGCCTCCCATCCCGGAAAAGTCTTTACCCGTGAGCAGCTACTTGACCAAGTTTGGTCAGAAAATAGTTTTATCGTAGATAGGGCAGTTGATGTTCATATTAGAAGGCTTCGCCAGAAGCTGCTTTCGGCAAGTGAATATATCATTACCGTTAGAGGAGTGGGATACCGATTTAAAGAGGAAATATGATAAAAAAAATTAGTTGGAAGTTGTTTTTCACTTATATCATTATTATTATTATCTTTGCAATATCTGTAGAATTGCTGGCTACTTTCTATTTACGCAATTACTATATCGATCACTTGGCTTCTGATCTTGAATCTACCGCTCATTTAATCAAAGATTTTTTATACCAAGATATCACCGAAAATAATTCACTCCAGATAAAATC
>JAHJOY010000141.1 GCA_018819665.1 bacterium | reverse complement strand
GATATTTTAAAAAAAATTAACAAAAAAAGTAGAACGATCGTAAGTTTTAGTTTCTCCTCAGTAGATGATGAGATAAGTGCTATCTTTGAACCCGGTGTCCCGTCTCCCAGTGAAAGATTGAAAACTCTCACCTTTTTTAAAAATGAAGGAATTGCATGTGGTATGTTTTTGCTTCCGGTTATTCCTTTTATAACTGACACGCCAGAATTAATGGAAGAGACTATAAGAAAGGCGAGTGAAGTAAAATTAGACTTTATCATCTTTGGAGGAATGACCTTAAAAGAAGGCAGACAGAAAGATTATTTTTTTAAGACGCTTAAAAATAAATATCCGAAACTTATTGGGGAATATGAAAATATATACCAAAAAAACAAATGGGGTGAAGCGGCAGGAGAATATTATAATTCCATAAATCTAACCTTTAATAGTATAATGAAAAAATATAAGATTCCTCCTCGTATTCCTCTTGCCCTTTATAAAGATATATTAGAAGAAAATGATTTAGTGGTAGTAATATTAGAGCATATTGATTATCTTTTAAAACTAAAAGGAAGAACTTCTCCCTATGGTTATGCCGCCTATTCAATCTCACAACTAAAAGAACCTTTATCATCGATAAAGAGAGAATTGAAAAGAATAAACGGAGTAGGCAAAGTAACCGAAAGTATTATCTTGGAAATACTTAAAACCAGAAATTCATCTTATTATAAAAAATTATTAACTGGGTAAATATAATAAATTACCTGCCTATATTATATATTTGATCTTTTTTCGGGACACAGAAAAAAAATAAATAAAAACCATAGACAGGCAATTTGATTTTAAAAGAAATTTCGCGTTTTTTTACAAACAGAAACAAGCATCAACATTACTGGAACTTCAATTAAAACTCCTACCACTGTTGCCAAAGCAGCACCAGAAGATAAGCCAAAAATCATTACAGCGGTAGCAATGGCCACCTCAAAATGATTACTTGCCCCAATTAACGCAGAAGGAGCAGCATCTTCATAATTAAGTTTCAATAGTTTTGCTAATCCATAGGTGAGAAAAAAGATAAGGTTAGTTTGGATAAAAAGTGGAATAGCTATCCATAGTATAGTTAGAGGTTTAGTTAAAATAATTTCACCTTTAAAGGAAAAAAGTAAGATTAACGTAAATAAAAGAGCAATAATTGATACCGGAGTAAGAAGGTGTAAAAAGTTCTCTTTAAACCATTTTTCGCCTTTTGCCTTTATTATCCATTTTCTGGAAAAATAACCTGCCACTAAGGGTAGAGCAACATAAATGCTTATAGAAAGTAGTAGTGCTTGCCAGGGAACTGGTAATTTTCCTACGCCAAGTAAGAATCCACCAAGTGGTCCATAAAGAAAAAGCATAGTTAGAGAATTTATTGCTACCATAACCAGCGTATGTCCATCGTTACCTTTCGCCAAGAAACCCCAAACTAAGACCATTGCTGTACAGGGAGCAATACCTAATAAGATATTTCCGGCAAGAAAACTTCTCCACAGAGGAATTTCGAGCAATTTCATCCCATTGCTTATCACTACAGTTCCAGCCCCATGAATTGTTCCCACTGCCCAATCTGCTCCAGGTGGAAGTTTTACTAAATCCATTGCCTCACTCCCAATAAAATTTTTAAAAAGAAAACCTAAAAAAAAGATAGATATAGCATACATGGTAAAAGGTTTTATTGCCCAGTTAGAGAATAAAGTCAGTCCAACCGGCTTAATAGATTTTCCTGCTCTTACCACTTCCCCGAAGTCAATCTTTACCATAATTGGATACATCATAAAAAATAGACAGATTGCAATCGGGATAGAGACAACCGGTGCATCACCAATATAAATTGCTAATCCATCAAGATATTTTGCTACTCCGGGAATAACCTTGCCAAAAATAATTCCAATAATAATACATAATAAGACCCATATCGTTAAATATTTTTCAAAAACATTTAGGCCTCTATTTTTTTCTTTAACCATAGTTAATCTCCCTTCAAATATTCCAGATTAAATACATCCCGCTTAAAATTACCAGAATGCTATATATTTTTACCAACTTCGATATCATTCTTTTTTTCTCTTTTAATCCACTCAGAAATTTCTTGTTTGCTGGGCATTTTACCCGCCACCTTTATATTTCCATCAATAACTAAAGCGGGGGTCACCATAACCCCGTAATCGATACTTTTGTTGATATCTGTTACTTTAATAATTTCTGCTGAAACACCAAGTT
>JAHJOY010000140.1 GCA_018819665.1 bacterium | reverse complement strand
TATTGCCGACTTTTTAGGTGATTCGTTGGGATTGGCGAAACAAGCTGCAAAAACAAGGGCTAAGGTAATTGTCTTTTGTGGTGTACGTTTTATGGCAGAGACTGCAAAGATACTTTCTCCTAAAAAGACTGTTATCATCCCAAGGAAGGATGCGGGATGCCCAATGGCAGATATGATAACTGCTGAGGATTTAAGGAGGTTAAAAAAGAATTATCCTGATGCGAAAGTAGTTTCCTATGTAAACACCAATGCAGATGTAAAAGCCGAATCGGATATTTGTTGCACTTCTGCTAATGCAGTAAAAGTGGTAAAGAATATTTCTGCAAAGAGAATAATCTTTACTCCAGATAAAAACCTTGCCGCATATTGTCAGAGATTTGTAGATAAAGAGATAATTCCGTGGAATGGCTACTGCTATGTCCACGAAAAAATAAGGGAAGAAGAGGTTTGTCTGGCCAAGGAAAAATGTCCTGATGCTCTTCTTCTTGTCCATCCGGAGTGTAATCCAGCAGTTATTGACCTTGCTGATGAAGTGCTATCGACCAGTGGTATGTTGAACTTTGCGAAAAAATCGGATAAAAAGAAATTTCTCATAGGAACAGAGGAAGGACTCATCTATCGATTAAAAAAGGAAAATCCGGGGAAGGAATTTTATACTGCTGGCACAGCTAAGATGTGCCGAAATATGAAGCTGACTACTCTAAATGATGTATGCTTCTCGCTAAAAGAGGAATGCTACGCCATCGAACTGCCAGAAGGAATCATTAAATCTGCTCAAAAAGCATTAACGGCGATGTTGAAATATGTCTAAAGATAAAGTTATTGTAGGAATGAGTGGCGGAGTGGATTCATCTGTTGCTGCTGCTTTACTTAAAGAAGAAGGTTACGAGGTTATAGGGGTGACTATGAAAATATGGGATGGGGGGACTATTTCCAAAAAAGGTGCTCACCACGCCTGTTATGGTCCGGGTGAGGAAGAAGATATTAAAGATGCTCAAAAAGTAGCGCAAATATTAGGGATTCCCTTCTATATTTTTGATCTGAAACAGGAATATAAAACTTTTGTCTTGGATTACTTTTCTCACGAGTACCTCTCCGGGAGGACTCCCAACCCCTGTATTAGGTGTAACCAGCGGGTAAAATTTGGCGCTATGGTTAAAAAAATCTATGACAGTGGGATTAAGTTTGATTATTTCGCTACTGGTCATTATACCCGAGGAGAATATGATAAGGTACGGAATCGGTATCTCCTTAAAAAGGCCAGGGACTCAAGAAAAGACCAAACTTATTTCCTCTATTCCTTATCACAGGAGCAACTCAGATACTCTCTATTCCCCCTTGGCAATTATACCAAAGAGGAGGTAAGGACGATAGCACATTCATTAGGATTCAATATTAATAATAAACCAGAGAGTCAGAATTTCATTGCCGGAGGCTATTCTTCCTTCTTTAAGTCGTCAGCCCAGCCGGGACCTATACTGAATAAACAGGGAGAGATTCTTGGTAAGCACCGAGGAATCCCATTTTATACCATAGGTCAACGCAGAGGCTTGGGAATATCAGCCAGGGAGACGTTATATGTGATTGCCATCGACCCCAAGAGGAATGCCATTACGGTAGGTACAAAAGAAGATGTGTTTGGAGACGAGCTTATAGCCTCTAAGCTTAACTGGATATCTATGAAGAAATTAAAAAAACCTATTAAAGTAAAGGCAAAGATAAGATACCACCATAATGAAGCTGAGGTAGAAGTAATTCCTTTGGATAAAGAGAAAATTTATGTAAAATTTAGAGAACCACAAATAGCAATTACTCCGGGGCAAGCGATAGTTTTTTATGATGGAGATATAGTAGTTGGTGGTGGAGTGATAGAAAAATGGATATAACAATGAAAGAAAAACTTGAACATTTAAAAGAGATTATAAAAGAGAAGGATAGTTTAATGATTGCATTTTCAGGAGGAGTGGATAGTTCATTAGTTGCAAAAATTGCAAATGAGGTATTAGGTGAAAAAGCACTGGCAGTGACTTTGACCTCAGATACTTTTTCTAAAAGAGAATTGGAAAATGCAAAAATAATTGCAAAAGAAATTGGTATTACTCATGAGATTATAGAATCATTGGAACTTGGTAATAATGAATTCGTAAAGAACCCTGAGAACAGATGTTACTATTGCAAGAAAGAAGAGGCTATAGTTTTAAAAAGGATAGCAAATGAAAATAGAATAAAATATATCGCGGATGGCGTAAACCTATCTGATTTTGATGAGCATAGGCCAGGTATA
>JAHJOY010000139.1 GCA_018819665.1 bacterium | reverse complement strand
TTTGATCCTCAGTTAAAGACTCATAAACTAAGTGGTAAACTTAAGGGCTTGTGGGTATAAGGAAAAAGTAAATACGGAGATATAAATAGTAAACAAAAAAGAGAAAAAGGGGACTATAATTAAAAATGTGGAAGCACTTGGATCTTTAGGATACCTGGTTATTTCTATTGCTAAGCAATTTAGTTCTTTAGAGGTGCCTCTTAAACCTTTACGACAAGTTTCCTGCCTGACCCAGAAGGCATCATAGGGGTCGTAAAAGTAGATGAACTATGGAAAGGTATATAAACTATGGAGAAGGATATTTTTAAAATTGAAGATAAATTAAAATTATTTTTGGAAGAAGAAAAAGGAATTCTTTTTGGTTATTTTTTTGGCTCGATGGCTTTGGGAAAGGCCAATTTAGAAAGCGATATAGATCTGGCTTTTTACCTTGAGGAGAAAGAGGTCAAAGATTTTTTTAAAAAACGTCTTTTTTTAATAGAGAAGATTCAATCCCTTTTAAAAAAGAGGGTTGAGGTAATTATTCTTAATGAAATAAGATCAATATTTTTCAAATTCGTTATTATTAAAGAAGGAGAGATAATTTTGGAGAGAGATCATGCCCAGAGGATTGACTTTGAATTAAAAACTATGCAGGAATATTATGATTTTCGACCTTTTATTAAAGAATACAATGAAGCCTACCTCCAAAGGTCTCTTAAGGAGGACCTATGAGCGAGATAACCAGGCAAAAAATCTTCGAAAAGTTGCAACAATTAGATGGATACCTTAGCAATCTTAAGAAATTAAAAAAAGAAATAAAAAGCCTAGAGGAATTTTTGGAAGACTTTCATCTTTATGGATTGGCGGAGCGTTACTTACAATTAAGCTGTCAAGTGGTCCTGGATACTTTAAATTTAGTGATTATTGAGGAAGCCTGGGAGAAACCGGAAGATAATCAAGAAGCAGTTTCTATTCTTTTTAGAAAAAAGATTATTTCTGAAAATTTAGCCTCAAGATTAGAGGGTATAGCAGGTTTTAGAAACATATTAGTTCATGAATACGGGGAAATTGACCGCAGGAGAGTATATCAATATTTATTGGAAAAATTAGAACTTTTTAATGCTTTTAAAAAAGAAATACTTAATTGGCTAAAGAGTAAGTCTTTATAGCAAATAAGATAAAGAGAGAAGAATATAGTTAGCAAGTGAAAAATAAAAAGGGGGCTAAATTAGTCGTTAGTGAATAGTGAAAAACAGTATCAAGTATCAAGTATCGAGTATCGAGTGAAGAAAAGAAAAAGAAAGAAAAGAAAAGAAATACGAGAAAAAAAGGGAACAGGCAACTTTAAAATACAAGTTACAAGTTACAAGATGCGAGATGTAAAAAACAGTATCGAGTATCGAGTATCGAGTATATAGTGAAGATTAGTATCGAGGTATATAGTAAAAACAAAAACAATAAGATAAAAAACAAGTCGTTAGTGAATAGTGAATAGTCGTTAGTATTAAAATGCAGGTTTTCAGTTTTTGGTTTTTAGTAGAGATTGCTTCAGTCGTTTCACTCCTTCGCAATGACAGAAAAAAAGAAAAATACAAAATACAAGATGCGGATTGCAAGTAAATTTGTAAATCCGTTTGCTTGACAAATGGTTAGGAATAAATTAGAATATCATTGAATATAAATGAATATATAAAATAAGGAGGCTTTGAATGGCTAAAGTAGTAACATTACGACTCACAGAAGAAGAATACGAGAGAATATCAGCTGCTGCCAAGATTGAGCATCGTCCCATTTCTAATTTTATCACTTCCAGGGTGATAGAAGATATAGAAGAATCTTATTATGTAGACCCCATTGAGATGGCTCAGATTAAATCAGATAAGGCACTCGTCGGAAAATTGAAGATCGGGCATCGCGATGCCAAAGAAATGAAGGGCAGATTTGTTGACTGAGTTTAGAATATTCGAGACCAATCAATTCCTAAAAGACCTTGAACAAGATTTTAGCGGACAGCAGGAACGGATAAAAACAAAACTCGTCAACTATGTCTATCCTCAGCTAAAACAAAATCCCTATTTTGGCAAAAACATAAAAAAACTCGTAAACTATAATCCGGATACCTGGCGTTATAGAATAAGCAGCTACAGATTTTTCTATGAGATTGATAACCAAAATAAAATAGTCTTTATGATATCTGTTGATAATCGCCAAAATGCTTACTAATAAACTGAGAAAAAGGGGACAGACTACTTTTTTGATTTAAAAAGTAGCCTGTCCCCTTTTTTGCTTTCGATTTTGCTGATTTAGGGTGGTTATAGTATTATGTAT
>JAHJOY010000138.1 GCA_018819665.1 bacterium | reverse complement strand
TTCTATACTCTACGGGTATATATTCTCGGCATTTTTTTGGAACATATATTTCTTTAAACTTAGCAAAACGAGGGAGCGGACTTCCAATAAGAGGTAAAGCCCATTCAACAAATTCATCAGTTACATCTACTTTATCTATACTAATCCACTCTTGGGGGAACTTCCTTTCTGAATTTGCCACGACATCCAGGGGCACTTTGTCATAGGTAACTTTATAAATTCCACCGGGTTTTCTTATTATGGTTGACATAAAACCATTACCTCCGGATAAAGCAATTCTGGTGGCATAAATACCAACCTGATAGGCCTCTTCTCTATCCACTTCAGATACATAAGCAATCTCTCTTCTCTGACGAGTTCCCGGTCTCTCCGAACGAGCAATACCCCTAATAACTATTAATCGGCTCTGGGCTTGCCCTCTATCATCTTTTCTGTCTGTGCCATTTAAATAATTTATAAGCAATTGCTCGACCGTCCGTTCGGAAGCACTAAATTGGGAATGACCAAAACTATCTTGGAGTACCCCAAGATCTCCTAATTCTACTCCTTCCCCAATAACCACTATACACCTACCGAAATCTTTTAACTTTTTATTTACTTTTTCAGTAATAAATTCCAGATTGCCTAAATAATCATTTTTAGACAAAGCCTCAGGAAGTATAATCAGTAAGGGAATCTTTCTTCCTGGGTCAGCTAAACGAGCTGCTGCGGGAATAAAACCAATTTTTCTTCCCATTACTCCGATAACCAAGACCGGGTCACTGGTATAGCTGGCTTTATTCTCCTCATTTGCCTCCAGTATATTAATGGCTAAATTGCGAGCTACACTTCCATACCCCGGGTCATGATCACATACTGCAAATGTTCCATCAGCCTGTAAGGATCCTCCTACATCATTATCAATAGTTTTTGGTATACCAGTGCAAATTAATTCCAAATTTTCTCGTTGGGCTAATTCGCTTACTTTGTTAGTGGTATCCATTGAATCCCCGCCTCCACAATAGAAGAAATATCCAATCTCATGTTTCTTAAAGACCTCTATGATACGGACTAAATCCTCATCACTCTTTATTTTATACCTACAGCTACCGATTGTCCCTGCAGATGGAGTTTCTGCTAATAGAGCTATTTGATGTGGTTCCTGAGCAGAAATATCTATTAGTTCTTCTTTTAAAACTCCGAGAATACCCATCTTTGCGCCATATATCTTATTAATTTTTTTTGATAGATTTAACTCATCAATAACTCCTCTAAGACTATTATTTATTACCGAAGTTGGCCCACCTGATTGGGCAATAACTACATTTTTCATCTATCTATTTCCCTTCTTTTACATTTGATTACACAGATTTAAGTAGATTATATAGATTTGGTTTGGAATCCACCACTACTTTATTTTATTTTGTAAAGATATTTCCCTCCATTTTCGATCCAGAGTCTCCCTGAACTGATAAAATCTTCCTTACGGATTGAATCAGGATTCCGATAACCCAATCCTACTAATTCACAAATTTCCTTAGAAATTCCGGTAGCCAAAGTGACTTTAAAGTCAAAGTCTTCTTTTCCGGAATTAATATCATATCTTCCTGTTCCTCTAACATTTATTACATGAGCAGCGATATTTTTACTAAACTCAGGATTTGCTTCTAAATATTTCTTTACATAATCTTTACAATGATAACCTATCTGCCTTAAGGCAAGGTCCATCTCCCATCGGGAATGAAAATAATTTATATGGGGGGCATAGATAATAATCTCTCCGCCTGGGGCCATTACTCCAGGGCTCTGTAGTTTATAAGAACCTTTCCCGGCAGTCCAAATTTCATCATAACTTTTGTCAATGACCTGAACAGCGACTTTAAGAGGTTCATTTAAATAAATTACGTGGAGTTGAGAACTTGCCCTTGATGCTTGTTTATAAGCCTCGATAAAACCATTATAGCCTGTTCCTATATATAGCCCTTTAGGAATTACTTGATGTTCTTCTTCAAAGACCATATTAAAAGAAATTGTCGGAGCTTTTATCTGGTCAAATATATAAGAAGAACCTTGGTTTATAACTTCCCGGGCAGGATTATCCACAGTGCCGATAATCTGAGGAATACCAATAAGCACCGCTGCCCAGTGAAGTAAGTCTATCACCTCTGGACCGGAAATTCCCGGGAAAAAAACTTTCAACCCCCCAGCGTAACCAGCTGCTTCGTGGGGCAAAGTCCCGCTTAAGGCGACAATCAAATCATAATCTTCGGTAATTAATTTATTTACCACTACCGGAATAGACCGAGAAAGCTCTCCTTGAGTTTTTTCCGCTACAAAAGAAGCGGAAATCTCCCCAACAGTTACCAGTTGTTGAGGGTCGTTATATTCATGATTGTAATAATTATCAAAATTAATCTGAGAGGGAAGGCCCAACTTACTTCGAATTTCTTCTTCGGTCATCAGCCGGTGAGTACCACCGGCATTTAAAGAATCAATCTGACTCATTCCTTTGTTCTTTAGTTCTTGATAGATAAGGGGAACTAACCTATCGGTAAAGTCTGTTCTGGTATAATCAGGATGAATCAAAAGAACTTTTTTTACAGAACTAAAATCTTTCAGACTTTCCTTTACAATTTCTTCTAATTGTTCATCCGTCAATTCTCCATCGAGATTTTCGATTGACAGCATAAATATGCCTCCAATTAATTAGTCCACTCTTCTTCCGGACGTCCGGGTAGCATCCATTCGGTATGAAACTCTCTAATCTTTCCTTCTGGTGTAGTCATTACTTCTGGATTATCTACCCATTCTAATTTAAAGTAACCATGTGCTCCAAAATAATCTCGTTGTAGGGCTGATACCTGGGCAGAAATCATTACCGGACTGACTAGCTGGAGAATATAATCAAAAGCATTATCCATAGCTGGCGCAGGCACTTTTACCCAATGAGCAATTTCGATAAAATTAG
>JAHJOY010000137.1 GCA_018819665.1 bacterium | reverse complement strand
GCCAATGTGGCAGCAAGGATGGGGCTTAAAGTAGCTGCAATTACCCGTCTGGCAAAGGAAGATTTTTATGTAGTAGAAAAACTTAGACGCTCAGGGGTTGATGTATTTGCACATATCTCCACTCATTCTACTTGTCTACGTCTGGAATATCCCACTTCCAATGTTGATGAACGGGTCATATATATAACAAGTTCAGCAGGTTCCTTTACTCCTGCTGAGGTAAGAAATCTACAAGCACATGCAATACTTATTGGTGCATCTATGCGTGAGGAGATTAGTTTGGAAGTCATAGAAGAACTGGCAAAAAAGAAAGCTATTCTTGCCGCTGATGTACAGAGTTTTATCCGGGTAAATTATAATGGTAAACTAATTCCTCAAGAATGGTCAGAAAAACAATCAATACTTTCTCACTTAGACGTACTAAAAACCGATGTGGCAGAAGCAGAGATGTTAACTGGTATATCTAAAATTCGAGAGGCTGCACGAAAAATCTCTGACTTAGGTCCTCATGAAGTTGTAATCACTCACCGCAATGGTCTTTTGGTTTATACAGATGGACAATTTTATGAAGAAAGCTTTTTCCCTAATCAATTAATAGGAAGAAGCGGTCGAGGTGATACCTGTATCGCAGCTTATATGGCAAAACGTCTAAGTGCATCTCCACAAGAAGCAATTATCTGGGCAGCAGCAATAACCAGCCTGAAGATGGAAGCAGAAGGTCCTTTTCAACGAACAATTCAAGAGGTTAACCATCTTATTCAAACTAAATATAGAGTTTAAATTAATTCACCAATATCAATTTTAAGTAGGTGTTTATTTGGTGAATTCATATCACACACAATAACAAAAATAACTATTTTTTAATCTCTTCATAAGGTATAATGTGTAAGCTTTTTTCCTTTAAAATTACAGATACTTCCTCTCCTTTAGAATAAATTTTATGCTCCTGAGGGTTAGTAATCTCTACAGTAAGGAGATTCTTATCAACTTCAATTTCATACACCATCCTCGAGCCAAGATAAATCACCTGACTGATTATACCAGTAATGGCATCTGATTTCTTAGGTTCTAGCTCTACAGATTCAGGTCTAATAATCAGTAAAATTCTATCTCCTTCTGAAAAGGTATTTCTTGATATATAAACTTTATATTTTACCCCTTTTATAGCAACTTCTATTTCATTCTGAGATACAATATTTGCCACTTTTCCTCCTAAAAAGTTCGCTTTACCTATAAAATCAGCTACAAAATAATTAATCGGATGAGCATAAATTTCCTGAGGGGTGCCTATCTGCTGAATTTTACCAGCATTCATAATAACTACTTGGTCAGAAAGAGTCATTGCTTCTTCCTGGTCGTGAGTAACATAAATCGAGGTTATACCAATCCTCTTTTGTAATTTACGAATCTCTAATCTGGTTGATACTCGCAACTTGGCATCAAGATTGGAAAGAGGCTCATCAAGCAGTAGTACCTTTGGTTCCATAATTAGAGAACGAGCTAAACTAACCCGTTGCTGCTGACCGCCGGAAAGTTGTGCTGGAGATCGATTATTTAATCCTTTTAAACCCACCAAATTCATAATGGTTTCTGTTCTTTCTCGAATATTTTTTTCTTTCTCCCGATGAATCTTTAATCCATAGGCAATATTTTGATATACAGTCATATGGGGAAATAGAGCATAATTCTGAAATACCATAGTAGTGGGTCGCTGGTTAGGAGGGGTCGTAGTCACCTCTTCCCCATCAATAAAGATTTGCCCGGAAGTAGGGAGTTCAAAACCAGAGATCATTCGAAGAGCAGTAGTTTTTCCACAACCAGATGGACCTAAAAGGGTAACTAATTCCCCTTCTTTTACTTCTAAGTTCACATTATTAACTGCTATAACAGTATCTTTTCCACTTCCAAAAATTTTTACTAAATTTTTAAGAACAAGATAATCCTGTTTCATAAAAAATCCTTTCCTTTTTCTTTATAATTAGCCAACAATATCAATGGTTCTTACGCCTTTACCAATTCGATTTACTATTAACTGAATAACTCCTAAGGCAATTAATACAATAACTATCAATAAATTGCACATCGCTGCTGCTTGTGCATACCTGCTATTATCCACAAAACCCAGTATAGCTATAGTAATTAAATTCCATTTGCCCGATACTACAAAAATTACGGCACTGATAGCAGTCATAGCTTTTACAAAATTATAGGCAAGACCGGAGAAAAAAGCCGGAGCAATCATAGGTAAGGTAATTCTGCGAAAAGTAGTATTACTATCTGCACCCAAATCAGTAGAAGCCTCCTCAATAGAAGGATCAATTTGCTGAAGAGCAGCAATTCCAGATCGTATCCCCACTGGCATATTTCTAAATATAAGAAGAATTATAATAATCCAAGCTGTCCCCGTCATTATAAAAGGTAGCAATATAGTTTTTTGGTTAAAAGCTAAGATATATCCTATTCCTACTACAGTTCCAGGAACCGCAAAGGTAAGCATAGAAATAAATTCCATTACACCTCGACCAATAAATTTTTTCCGTATTACCAAAAAAGATATAAATATTCCAATAATGCCTGCTATTGGTGTAGCGATAGATGAAAGAACTAAGGAATCAATTAAATAATCTTTGCCTACCTGATACATCTCTACATAATG
>JAHJOY010000136.1 GCA_018819665.1 bacterium | reverse complement strand
ATATAATAAAAGGCCAGATAATGAAAGTCGATGAAGATGGATATCTGGTTGATATGCAATATAAAATGGAGGGGCATCTTCCCAAAACCGAAAAATCACTCTTTTCTGAAGAAGAAGAAACCATAACCCACACTTTAGAAATTGGTGATGAAGTTTATCTATATGTTGTTAATGTTGATGAAAAAAATGGAAATGTTTCTTTATCAAAAGAGAAGGCAAAATATTTTCAACTATGGGAAAAACTTAATGAAATATACAGAAAGAAAGAAAAAATTAATGCAGAAGTAATCGAAAAAAATTCAAATGGTTTAATTGTTAATATAGGATTAAAAGGATTTGTTCCTAAATCTCAGATCGAAACCAAATTTATAAAAGATGAAGATTTAGACAAATATATAGGGAAAAAATTAGATTTTGTTATAATTAAGCTGGAAAAAAGGGAGAACAAAGTTATTCTCTCTCATCGTCTAATTGTGGAGAAAGAACGTAAAGTAATGCATAAAAAAACATTAGCTGATTTAACAGTAGGACAGGAAAAAGAAGGGATTGTAACCAACATTACAAAATTTGGAGCATTTGTTGATATAGGCGGGGTCGAAGGATTGCTTCATATTTCAGAAATTACCTGGCGTGATATGAAGGATGCCACTATATTGCTAAAAATTGGGGATAAAATAAAGGTAAAAATTATTGACTACAATAAAGAAAATGAAAAAATATCCCTGAGCATAAAACAATTTTCCCCGGATCCTTGGAAGGATGTTAAAGAAAAGTATTCTATTGGTGACGAAGTAGAAGGAAAAGTGATAAAAATTAAAGATTTTGGTGCTTTTGTTGAAATAGAAGAAGGCCTTAATGGACTATTACATATTTCAGAAATGGCCTGGGCTTATGTAAAGAATCCTTCAGAATTAATTTCCGAAGGAGAAGTTTTAAAATTAAGAATTTTAGAAATCGAATCCGAGAAAAAGAAAATATCTTTAGGTTTAAAGCAATTATTACCTAACCCCTGGGAGGATGTTAAGAAAAAATATCCAATTGGTTCGGTCGTGGAAGGGAAAATCACTCAAGTAACTTCTTATGGAGCCAATGTAGAGCTGGAAGCGGGAGTATCCGGCGTAGTTCATTTATCTGAGATTGATTGGGAATATGTAGAAAGACCTTCTGCAGTACTTAAAAAATATATGGTACTCCCCTTAAAAGTAATAAAAATTGACGAGGATGCCCACTTAATATTTTTAAGTAGAAAACGAACTTTACCCAACCCCTGGGAGGATATAGACAAATTTTATAAAATAGGTTCTGTTGTAAAAGGCAAGGTAATAAGAGTAAGAGACTTTGGAGCATTTATTAAATTGGACAAGGGAATAGAAGGATTTGTACCCGTGTCTGAAATAGATTGGGAGAGGGTTACCCATCCTAATGAAAAATTAAAAAAAGATAAAGAATATGAATTTGAGGTAATAAAAATAGATAAAGAAAAATTACAGCTGACTTTAAGTAAAAAAAGATTATTACCAGACCCCTGGTTAGAGATTAAAAAGAAATATGTAGTTGGAACTTTAGTGGAAGGTAAGGTAGTAAATCTTACCGATTTTGGAGCCTTTGTAAACTTAGAAGAAAATATTGATGGTTTAGTCCCCTTATCAGAAATATCCCATAAAAAAATAGATAATCCGGAAAGCGTTCTTTCGGTGGGAGAAGAAGTGACAGCTTTGGTGATAAAATTAGATAGTCGAAGGAAAAAGATAAGTTTAAGTATTCGAAGAGCTGAAAAAGAAGAACAAAAAAGATTCATGAAAGAGTATAATAAAAAACAGAGTGTAGATAAAATATTGTTCAAGGATTTATTTGGAGACTTGTTTACAAAGAAATAAATTAGTCGTTAGTTTTAAATGCAAGATGCAAGTTTTCAGTTTTCAGTTATCGGTTTACAGTTTTTAGATAAAGAGATAAAAAGAATCGGATTCTGTATTCTGGCTTCTGACTTCTTTTTCTTAACCAGCTAACCAGGTAACTAACTAACCAACTAACTAATTCTTAGTGAGATACGATTCACGAGATACGAGATACAAATTAGTGAATATGGCGGGAGTTATATAAATGGAAATGCCCAAAAAACCTTTTACCAATAGAAGAATCGGAGATATTTTAATTGAACAGGGATTAATTACCCCCCAACAGTTAAAAGAAGCCCTTGAACTGCAAAAAAAAGGCAATAAAAAACGATTAGGTGAAATATTCGTTGAAACAGGGGTAATAACCAGGGAAGAACTATATGAGGTTTTACAATATGTCTACGAAACAGAATATGTAGACCTATCAAATTACGTAATAGACCCAGAAGTAATATCTTTTATATCAAAGGAAACCGCCTTACAGTTTAAACTAATTCCCATAAGTAAAAATGACGATGAATTAATTATTGCTATGGCTAACCCATTAGATATTTATGCTATAGATTTTATAAGAGATCATACTAACGTAAAAAAGATTAAATCATTGTTGGCCTCTGAAGAGGATGTTCTAAATGCTATTACTAATTATTACGAATTGGGCGAGTATGACGACATAATTGAAAAATTGGGAACAGAAGTGGTATTTAAAGAAGAGGAAGAGGATGAAGATTCTAAAAAATTAGAAGCAATAAGTAGGGAAGCCCCTATTATACAGCTGGTAAATATGTTAATTGTGCAAGGTGTTAAGGATAGAGCAAGTGATATTCATATTGAACCAAATGAAAAAGGGCTTTTAGTTCGTTTCCGCATTGATGGAATGCTGCATGATATTAAAACTTTACCCAATACAATAAAATCTGCGATTATATCCCGGATAAAAATATTAGCCAAGATGGACATTGCTGAAAGACGTCTTCCTCAGGATGGACGTTTCCAGGTAAAATTCGGAACCAGGGAAGTTGACTTAAGAGTTTCTACTATTCCTACTGTATTTGGAGAAAAAGTTGTTTTAAGATTATTAGATAAAAGTAAAGGATTGATAAAATTAGAACAACTTGGATTCATCCCTGAGCAATTAGAGGAATTTAAATCGATAATTTTTAAATCTTATGGAATAGTTTTACTTACCGGACCTACCGGCAGCGGAAAAACTACTACTTTGTATGCCGCTTTAAACGAAGTAAATTATAGGGATAAGAACATTATAACTGTAGAAGATCCGGTAGAATATAAGTTAGACAGAATAAATCAAATCCAAATAAAGCCAAAAATTAATTTAACTTTTGCCAACACACTACGCTCAATATTAAGGCAGGATCCGGATATTATAATGGTCGGAGAAATAAGAGATGCCGAAACTGCTAAAATTGCGGTTCAAGCAGCTTTAACAGGGCATTTGGTTTTCAGCACCCTTCATACCAATGATGCAGCCAGTGCCTTAACCAGATTGATTGATATGGATGTTGAAACATTTTTAATTTCATCTTCGGTGATTGCAGTAATAGCTCAAAGGCTAGTTAGAGTTATATGTGAAAAATGTAAAGAAGAATATATACCTGGAAAAGATGTTTTAAGCGGACTTAATATTAAGGGCAACTTAAAGAAGGGTGGTAAAATTAAACTATACAGAGGGACAGGCTGTTCTTTTTGTAAAAATACAGGATATTATGGAAGAACTTCTATATATGAACTTATTGTCTTGGATGAAGAAATTAGGTCATTGATAATATCCAAAGCCTCAAGTAGTGCAATTAAAGATGCTGCTATAAAAAAAGGAATGAAAACGCTAAAAGATAGCGGGTTGGAAAAAGCAATGCAGGGAATTACCACTATAGAAGAAATGCTGAGAGTTGCAGGATAGAAAAACAGTATCGAGTATCGAGTGAAGAAAATAAAAGAAAGAAAAGTAGGGGCGTATTGCATACGCCCTCAAAGATTATTCTAAAACCGTAGGACAAGCGTTCCCCGTTTTCACGAGGACAGGCCCGGCTGTCTATGTAATATGTAGGGGTTCGATTCATCGAACCCGCTTAGAAAATTTCAAAACAATACAGAGTATCGGAAGGAGTAATGGTACACGTGAACTACATGACTAGCAATGAAATTAGAGAAAAATATTTAAAATTCTTCGAAAGTAAAGGACATAAGATAATCCCCAGCGCCTCACTGGTACCTTCAGATCCCAGCATTTTACTAACTATTGCCGGCATGGTTCCCTTCATGCCAATATTTTTAGGCCAAGTCAAATCATCGTTAACAAGGGCTACTACCTGTCAAAAATGTGTCCGAATAATCGATATTGAAAATGTAGGAAAGACCGCCCGACACCATACTTTTTTCGAAATGTTAGGAAACTTTTCTTTTGGCGATTATTTCAAAGAAGATGCAATTAAATGGGCCTGGGAATTTTTCACAAAGGTTATAGGATTTTCTGAAGAAAAATTATGGGTTTCCGTATACAAAGATGATGACGAGTCCTTTGATATCTGGCACAATCTTATAGGTCTTCCCGAAAAAAGAATTGTTAGATTGGGAGAAGAAGACAATTTTTGGAAAATTGGTCCGACTGGACCTTGCGGACCTTGTTCTGAAATATATATAGATTTGGGTGAAGAGCGAGCATCAAAAGAGGGTGGAGGAGTAGGAGTAGATGGTGAAAGATATCTGGAATTGTGGAATTTGGTATTTATGCAATACAATCGTGAGGAAGATGGTACATTAACCCCTTTACCTAAGAAGAATATCGATACCGGTTTAGGTTTCGAAAGAATCGCCTCTGTTTTACAAAAAGCTGATACAGATTTTGAAACAGATTTATTCTTACCAATTATAAAGTTTATTGCTCAGAATGCTGGCATAAAATATAAAGAAGATAAGAAAAAAGATTTAGCTTTAAAAGTAATTGCTGACCATATAAGGTCTTTAGTCTTTATGATTTCTGATGGGATAGTCCCTTCCAATGAAGGCAGGGGTTATGTTCTTCGAATGCTATTGAGAAGAGCTTTTCGCTATGGGAAGGTTATTAACTATAACCAACCATTCTTATACGAAGTTGCTCCGGTAGTAATTAATTTAATGAAAGAAGTTTATCCGGAAACCTATAAAGAGGAAAATCGTATCTTTCAAACAATTCTTACGGAAGAGAAAAAATTTCAAGAGACTTTAAATATTGGAATACAGATTTTAGATTCTATGAAAGAAGAATTAAAACAAGAAAATAAAAACAAACTTAGTGGAAAAGATGCATTTAAACTTTACGATACATTTGGATTTCCTTTAGAATTAACCAGAGATATTCTGGAAGAAGATGGCTTTGGGATTGAAGAAGATGATTTTAAAAATGAAATGAAAATTCAAAGGGAAAGATCCAGAGAATCGTGGGTAAAAAACAAAGCGAGCGCTAAAGATGATAAAATTAATCAGAAATTATACCAGGATATTTTAGAAGAACGGGGAGAGACAGAATTTATAGGATATGATTTTGTTGAAGCTAAAAGTAAAGTAATTGCTATTACCAAAGACGATAAATTGGTAGATAAGGTAACAGCGGGAGATAAATGCAAAATATATTTAGAAAAGACACCATTTTACGCTGAAAAAGGCGGACAGATTGGGGATAAGGGAGTTATAGCCTCCACATCTAAAAACAATCTATTAGTAGAAATATTAAATACCCAGGCTCCTATCGAAGGTCTAATTGCTCATTTTGCCGAAATAAGCAAAGGGGAAATAAAAGTTGGCGAGGAAGTATTAGCCAGAGTAGATTTATTAAGAAGAAAAGCCATTGCTCGAAATCATACTGCCACTCATCTCCTACACAGAGTACTTCGAGATGTATTGGGGGAACATGTTAAACAATCCGGCTCAGCAGTAAATAACCATCATCTTCGTTTTGATTTTAACCACTTTGCTCCTTTGACTAATGATGAATTAGAAAAAATAGAAAATTTAGTAAATGAAAAAATATTGGATGAATTAGAAGTAGAAACGAAGATTAGCACTTTTGATAAAGCAAAAGAAATGGGAGCAATAGCTCTCTTTGGCGAAAAATATGATGAACAGGTAAGAGTAGTAAAAATCGGAGAATTCAGCTTAGAATTATGCGGAGGGACTCATCTAAATTCTACTTCTAACATCGGTCTGTTCAAAATATTGAATGAAGAGGGAATAGGAAGCGGCTTAAGAAGGATTGAGGCAGTAACCGGTGATAGGGCTTTAAAATATATTAAAGAAAAAGAAAATATTATCAAAGAAGTTTCGGACAAATTACAAACCATACCCTCTGAAATACCACTAAAGATTAATCAGATTATAGATGATGCTAATAATATGAAAAAGAAAATTAAAATTATTCGTAATAAATTGGCTCATTATGAAGTTGATAAATTGCTATCCAAAAAGAAGGAGATTAAAGGAGTAAATATTATATCATTAAAAGTTGAAGCAGAAGATAATAATGACTTAAGGAATTGGGGAGACTTAATTAAAGATAAAATTAAATCTGGCATTGTAGTATTGGGGACAGAATTAGATAATGGTAAAGTTGCATTATTGGCAATGGTTACCGATGATTTAGCACAAAAAGGTTACAGTGCAGGAAATATCATAAAGGCTATTGCCCCTATTGTTGGCGGGAAAGGTGGGGGCAAAAAAACAATGGCTCAGGCCGGAGGGTCAAAAGCAGATAAACTAAACCAGGCATTAGAGAAAGTATACGAAATTATTTAGTATATCGTATATCGTATATCGTATATCGTATATCGTATGTCGTGAAGAAAATGGTAGTGTACAAAATATGTAGGGGCACGATGCATCGTGCCCACAGTAAACGGAAATATAAAGACAGAGAGGGCACAATTCATTGTGCCCCTACAACACAAATACAAATTCAGTTTATTGGTAATTTAATCAATTGGCTAATCGGCAAATTGGAGAATTGGAGAATTTGTTTATTTGAGAATTTTAGGAATAGATTTAGGCGAAAAAAGAATCGGAATTTCTATAAGTGACGAATTGGGAATTACCGCTCAGGGGTTACCTACAATTAATTCATTTAACGAAATAGAAGATTTAAAAAATATAAAAAAGATTATCGACAAATACGGGGTAAAAAAAATAATTTTAGGTTTACCCAAAAATATGAACGGGTCTTTGGGTAAGCAGGCCAAAAATGCTATATCCTTTGCGGAAAAGATTAAATTATCTTTCCAACTGCCCGTAGAGTTGGAAGATGAAAGATTAACTACAAGGAAAGCTGAAAAATTCTTAATTGAGACTGACAGAAGCAGAAAAAAAAGAAAAAAAGTTATTGATAAAATGTCAGCAATAATAATTCTCCAATCTTTTTTGGACAGAAGGATGATGAATAAAGAGATAAAAAAATGAACTTTATTAATAAATTGTTTTTTATATTTTCTTTGTTTTTTTTGATTACTATCCTATTTATTACCTCTATATATTTCCCCTTAGAGGAAAATTCTACGACCCAAAAAGTAGTTAATATCCCCTCCGGTACTAATGCTAAAGAGATTGTGGATGTATTAGAAAAAAATGAAATAATTAGAAAAAATAATTATACAATCAGAATTTTAATCAAATTATTGAAGTTGGAAGACCAATTAAAGTTTGGTGAATATAACTTTAGCCCCTCAATGAATATGCTCCAAATACTGGATAAATTAGCAAAGGGGAAAGTAATAACCTACAAAATAACTATTCCGGAAGGTTATACCTGTACTCAAATTGCAGAACTACTGGATAAAAAAGAGATCGCAGAGAAAGAAGCTTTTTTAAAATTAGTAAAAGAGAGCGAAAAATCCTCGGAAGGTTATCTATTCCCTGACACTTACGAAGTGCCTAAAAAATATGGAGCAGAAAAAATGGTCAAAACAATGTTATCAAATTTTAATCAAATAGACATAGAAAATAAATTTACAGATAGAGCTGAAGAAATAGGATTTTCTCTGTATGAAATCATTATTTTGGCTTCAATTATTGAGAAGGAAGCTAAATTTAGCGATGAAAAAAATAAAGTATCGACTGTTTTTCATAATCGTTTAGAAAAAGGTATGAAATTACAATCCTGCGCCACCATTCAGTATATTTTAGAAAAACCGAAAGAAAGATTAGATGAAAACGATTTAAAAATAGATTCTCCCTACAACACTTATCTTTACAAAGGTCTTCCTCTTGGTCCAATCTGCAATCCCGGTCTTGATTCAATTATATCAGCCCTTGAACCAGCAGAAGAGGATTATTTATATTTTGTGTTGGGGGAAAATGGCAGACATATATTTTCTAAAACCTATCAGGAGCACTTAAGGAATAAAAAATAAAAAAAGTTTCCCAAAGGTGCCAGGCACTTTTGGGAAACTTTTTTAAGGAGTGAGAGGATGAAACCATTAATAATAGGCATTGCCGGAGGAACCGGTTCAGGCAAAACAACAGTTGCCTGTCGGATTTATGAAAGCTTAAAAGGAGTAAATGTGGTAGTACTTCAACAAGATGCATATTACATCGATTTAAGCCATCTTCCTTTAGAAGAAAGAAAGAAAATAAACTTTGATCATCCTTCGGCTTTTGATAGTGATCTGTTGATAAAACATCTAAAAAAATTAATAAAGGGAGAAGAAATTGAAAAACCTATATATTCATTTACTGATTACACTCGAAAAAAAGAGACAGAAAAAGTACTTCCCCGTGATATTATAATATTAGAAGGAATTTTAGTATTAGAAGAAGAAAAAATAAGGAACTTATTGGATATAAAAATTTATGTAGATGCCGACGAAGATGAAAGATTTATTCGAAGATTAGTGAGAGATACAAAGGAGAGAGGGCGGTCAATGGAATCAGTAATCGAACAATACTTGAATGTTGTAAAGCCTATGTTTTTGCAGTTTGTGGAACCCTCTAAAAGATATGCTGATATAGTTATCCCCCAAGGTGGACTAAATGATGTCGCAATTGATATAATAGTAAGCAAAATAAAATCAAGAACTTAAAATTAATAAGATAAAAACAATAATATCCATAACTCCTTTCTATTAGAGGAGAGGTATTCCTATATCTCCTCCCCCTTGAGGGGGGAGGATTAAGGTGGGGGTGAAAAAAAGTAGAGACGAACTTGAAGAAAAGAAATAAAATTGCTATTGCTAAAAAATTAAGAAATAACTCCACCGATACAGAAAAATATTTATGGAAATATTTAAGAGGAAGGCAACTTGAAGGATTTAAATTTCGTCGTCAACACCCCATTAGAAAATATATAGTCGATTTTATAAATCTTGAAAGAAAAATAATAATAGAAGTTGATGGTGGACAACATTTAGAAAATAAAAAAGATAAATTAAGAGATAAATGGTTAAAAGAACAGGGATATGAAGTTTTGAGATTTTGGGATAATGAAGTTTTAACGAATGTTGAAGGGGTTCTGGAAGTTATAAGGGAAAAACTTCTATCCCCCTCACCATAACCCTCTCCCTCCGAGGGGAGAGGGAAGTAAGGGGAAGATTAAGGTGGGGGTGAAAAAAACAGGAGAAAGAATTGTTTGAAATATTAAGACCAAAAGTTT
>JAHJOY010000135.1 GCA_018819665.1 bacterium | reverse complement strand
TTTTAAAAGAATTGAAAAAATTTTTAAAAAAAGAAGGATTTTTTATACAAGGTGTAGTATAATAAAACAAGATACTTGTTTCAGTGAAGAAAGTATCTAAAAAAATAATATGTCAGGATAAATAGTAAAAATATTTAAATATTATGGATAATATTCGTCGAGGTAATAAACAATTAATTAAAGAATTAAATAGAGCTATTCTAATTAATACGATTCTAAATTACGGGCCCGTTTCTCGGACCAGGATCTCTGAGATTACTGATTTGGGATTATCTACCGTTTCTAATATTGTTGCAGATTTAATTAAGAAAGAACTCATATACGAAACAGGAGAGGAAGAATCCAGCGGAGGGAGAAGAGCAATTCTACTTGAATTTAATTGCAACGATAGATTTGTTCTGGGAATAAAAATTGGCTTAGACGGCATTATTATCGGATTAGTTAATATGAAGTCAAAGATTTTAGACCAGCATTTTATCCCCAGTCCGGTAAAAAGCAATGAAGAGATAGTGCTCGAGGTTTTAATAAGAGCAATACGAGATTTAATTAGCAAAAATCATATTAAAGCAGAAAAAATACTTGGTTGCGGAATAGGTGTTTCTGGGTTAGTAAATCAGAAAGAAGGTACTTTAGTATTTTCTAAGATATTAGGATGGAAACAAATAAGGTTTAAAGAATTACTCGAAAAGGAATTTGATTTTCCTATATTTGTAGATAAAGATGTAAACGTACTAACCTTAACAGAAAAACGTTTTGGAGTAGGTAAAAAAATAAACAATTTTATTTGCATTACTATCGGAAAAGGTGTAGGAGCCGGAATAGTTATTAAAGGGGATATATATCATGGAAGCTACGGTGGCGCTGGAGATTTTGGCCATATAATTATAGATAAAGATGGTCCTTTATGTTATTGCGGAAAAAGAGGTTGTTTGGAAACTTTTTCTTCAGATCAATTTATTATCAATAAAATTAAAGAAGCTTTATCTAACCAGCAGGATACTATAATAAAAGATTTTTTGAAAAAGAAAGAGGATTTAAATTCTATCACGGTTGATACAGTTCTTGAAGCTGCCCAGAAAGGGGATGTTATCTCAAAGAATATTTTTCAAGAAGTGGGGAAAAGTTTAGCCATAGGGATAGTTAGCCTTGTTTCTCTTTTTGACCCTGAATTAATTGTGTTAGGAGGAGAGGGAGTCAAAGCCGGTGAATTAATTTTTCCAACTATGCGAAAAGTAATTAGGGATAATTTTCCTTTTAAAAAGGAAATTAAGATTGTTCCTCTTCAACCCGGAGAGGAAGGGTGGATCATTGGAGCTGCTGAGTTAGTGTTAAGTGAAGTTTTTAAAACCCCTATTTTTAAATCTAAAGGAAAAGTGGCTATTAAATCTGCCTTTCATTGGTAACTTTTAGTATTGCGTATTGCGTATTGCGTATTGCGCGAGGAGAATAGAAGAAGCAAGGAGTCAAATTCGTATCTCGTATCTCGTGAATCGTATCTCGCAAAGAAGAAGTCAGAAGATAAGATAGTATCGAGTATCGAGTATATAGTGAAGAAAAAAGAGAAAGAAGAAGAAGAAGAAAGATAAGGCCGTAAGGTACAAGTAGGGGCAGACCTTGTGTCTGCCCGAAATAAGTAATGTGTTGTAGGGATTCGATTCATCAAACCCGCAAAAAATACCAATTTTTGTCATTGCGAGAGAGTGAAACAACTGAAGCAATCTCAAACGGGGATTGCCGCGCTCTGATAAATTAGAGCTCGCAATGACATAGAATAAAGTAGACTGGAAACTGATAACTGTTAACTGAAAACTTGTATTTAAAACTAAATACTAACGACTATCCACTATCGACTATATTAACCAGTTAACTAAGTAACTAACTAACCAAAGGAAGAGGAGGTGTTGCCCGTTAGAAGTTAGAACAAGAAATAAAGATCGAGAAGAAGATATTTTAAAAAATAAAGGAGGAAAGAAAATGTTAAAGAAAATTAGTTTTACCTTATTGGTAGTGTTATTAATTGGAATGCTTACTTCAAGTGTATTTGCAGCATCTAATACCTTGACTGTTCTTGGTGTTTGGACTGGTGCAGAAGCTGAAGCTTTTAACAAAATGATAGCTCCGTTTGAAGCTGAAACTGGCATCAAAGTCGAATTCACTGGAACTCGAGACCTTCCTGCTATTCTAACTACTCAGGTAGAAGCTGGCAATCCACCCGATGTGTCAGCTCTACCGAATCCGGGGCAGATGATAGAATTTGCCAAAGCTGGAAAATTAGTAGATTTAAGCACCTTTATGGATATGGATGTACTACGAAGTGATTACTCGCCAACCTGGTTAGACCTGGGGACTTATAAAGGAAAATTCTGTGGGGTATTTATTTCTGCTGATCTAAAAAGTTTAGTCTGGTATAGTCCTAAAGCATTTGCTGCTGCTGGTTATACTGTTCCTACTACCTGGGAGGAGATGATTGCTCTTTCCGATAAGATGGTAGCTGATGGCAAGACTCCATGGGCTATTGGATTTGAAAGTGGTGCTGCCAGTGGATGGGCTGGAACAGACTGGATTGAAGATATTATGCTCCGTACCGTAGAGCCAGAGGTTTATGATTTGTGGGTTTCCCATGGAATTTCCTGGGTCGATGATAGAGTCCAAAGGGCTTTTGAACTATTTGGCCAGATTGCCTTAAATGAGAAGTATGTCTATGGTGGCTCCAATGCAGTGCTTACTATTAGTTTTGGTGACTCGCCAGACGCTCTATTTACTACTCCACCAAATGCTTATATGCACAGACAGGCAACCTTTATTAAAAGCTTTATACTTGACCATTTTCCCAATTTGGTCCCGGGAGAGGATTTTGATTTCTTCCCCTTCCCACCCATTGACCCTCAATACGGAACTCCAGCTTTAGGAGCGGCAGATATGTTTGCAATGTTCAATGATACTCCTGAGGCAAGAGCTTTTATGGAGTATATTGTTTCCCCGGAAGCTCAGGGAATATGGGTTGGTGAATTAGGAAAACTCTCTGCCAATAAACGGGTAAATCCTGCTGCTTATCCTGATGATTTGACCCGTAAGGCTGCCAAAATCTTAAGCGAAGCTTCAACCTTTCGTTTTGATGGTTCTGATTTAATGCCATCAGCAGTTGGCGCTGGTTCTTTCTGGACTGGGATGTTAGATTATGTAAGCGGCATACCATTAATGAAAGTATTAATGACTATTGAAACTACTGCTTTGGATGCTTATCGGAAATAGCAGGATTAAACCTGTCATTGCGAGGGGAGCACTCAAGTAATATTGAGTGCTCCCCGTGGCAATCTCAGGTTGAGATTGCTTCCCCTGCTTTCGCTGGGCCTGCCCTCATGAAAATGGGGGGCAGGCTTGTGTTGCTCCTCGCAATGACAAAATCTGATAATTACAGTAAAATATTTTTTCTATTGATATTTAGAAAGGAAAAAAGTTCGTGGTACGTACAAAAAAAATTACTCCCTGGCTATATATTGCCCCAGCAGTATTCCTATTGCTTTTCTTTTTAGTCTACCCCTCAATTAATACATTGTATATTTCCTTTTTTAATTATAATTCAGAGATATTTATGGGTATTAAAAATTATCTCTATTGCTTTACCAATGAGATTATGCTTAATTCTTTTCGAAATAATGCCCTATGGGTAATATTATTTGTTCCCCTGACGGTATCTTTAGGGTTAATTATAGCAGTATTGGCAGATCGAGTTAAATACGAATCGATGGTGAAATCAATAATATTTATGCCTATGGCTATTTCCTTCGTGGGTGCGGGAGTAATTTGGAAATTTGTTTATGCTTATAGGCCGGCTTCAGCTGCTCAAACTGGTATTCTTAACGCAATTCGTTCATTTTTTAATTTAAACCCTTTACCGTGGTTGATTATTAGACCCTTGCTGAATAATTTTTGTTTAATTATGGTAGGGGTATGGATATGGACCGGATTTTGTATGGTAATATTATCAGCAAGTTATAAAGGTATACCCCGCGAACTATTAGAAGCAGCTCGGGTAGATGGCGCCACCGAATTTAAAATATTCTGGAAAATTATTTTGCCTTTGATGAAACCTACCCTTGCAGTAGTAGCTACCACTATGACTATTAATGTTCTTAAAGTATTTGACATTGTCTATGTAATGACCAATGGAAATTTTAATACCGAGGTTGTTGCCAACCGGATGTATAAAGAGATGTTTATTTTCAGAAATTATGGCCGGGCGAGTGCAATTGCAGTTATATTATTAATGCTTATTATCCCTATGATAATTATCAATATTCAGCGGTTCAGGGAGCAGGAGGCCATAAGATGATAAAAAAGTTAGTTTCGATGTTTTCACATGGGCCGCTTCATTTAGTAATAATTTTTGTTGCTTTAATATGGATTTTTCCCAGTGTCGGTTTATTGATAACTTCTTTTCGATCTTCTGCCGATGTAGCAGCATCTGGCTGGTGGACTGTTTTTGAGCACCCCTTTAATTTTACCTGCTACACTCTGGAAAATTACCAAGAAGTCATTCTTAAGATTGGTATAGGAAAAGCCTTTTTAAATACTTTACTAATTACTATCCCTGCTACTATTATTCCAATATTAATTGCTTCTTTTG
Organism: bacterium; assembly: GCA_018819665.1. Classification (GTDB taxonomy): domain Bacteria; phylum Atribacterota; class Phoenicimicrobiia; order Phoenicimicrobiales; family Phoenicimicrobiaceae; genus Sediminicultor. Next base: position 829 of record JAHJOY010000135.1, on the reverse strand, counting down.
CGGCTTATGCCTTTGCCTGGATGGAGTTCCCCGGGCGAAGATTTTTATTTGTAATTTTAGTTGGCTTGTTAGTAGTTCCTCTGCAAATGACTTTGATACCGGTTCTGCGAATTTTTAATAAATTAGGAATAGCCGGTACTTTTCCCGGGATATGGTTTGCCCATACTGGCTATGGACTCCCCCTTATAATATATTTGTTGTATAATTTTATCTCCGGATTGCCGAGCGAATTGTTTGATTCTTCTTCAATAGATGGTGCCACCTCTTTTCAGATATTCACCAGAATGGTAATACCGCTATCTTTGCCAGCTCTTGCATCTGTTACTATCTTTCAGTTCTTATGGGTTTGGAATGATCTTTTAGTAGCCCTGGTCTATTTAGGGGGAACGCCTAATGTTGCTCCGCTTACTGTACGAATAAGTGCCTTAGTCGGTTCTTATGGCCAGGATTGGGAACTGCTTACTGCCGCTGCCTTTGTCTCTATGGCTCTTCCCTTAGCTCTCTTTTTAGGGTTACAACGCTATTTTGTAAAAGGTATTTTAGCCGGGTCAGTGAAGGGATGAAATTAATTTGCTAATTAGCAAATTAATTTAGTCGTTAGTGAATAGTAATTCGTATCGAGTATCGAGTATTGAGTAAAAAACTAGGATTCACTTTCCGTCTGCTAATAATTTTTTTCTTTCTTCTTCCTTCCTCGCGCAATACGCGATACACAATACGCGATACGAATAAGGCTCCTGACTTCTTCTTTGCGAGATACGATTCGCGCAATACGAGATACGAATAAAAATACTTGCAGAATTCATTACAATTCTATAAAATAAAAAAC
>JAHJOY010000134.1 GCA_018819665.1 bacterium | reverse complement strand
GGAATAATAATAACCTTGTTAATCCTGACTATATTTTTTCTGATCCCCAGCGTAATTAACCAACTTAATATTTTATATAAAGAAATTCCTAAATTTATCGAAAATTACCAAAATATGATTTTATCTATAAAGCCTCAGCTTTCAAAATTCATAGATCCTGCTGATGTAGAGACTTTACTCAAAGAAAATTTATCTGAACTACAGAAGGGTGTATTGGGTTTTTCCCAAAGCATTATAATTTATTTGTCCAATATAGTTTCCAGTATTACTTTCGGTATAGTAATTGTTCCTTTAATCTTATTTTATCTAATGAGAGATATATTTAAATTTAAAGAAAATTTGTATATTTTCGTATCGAAGAAAAATAAAAAAGAATTTAAAGAGGTACTGGAAGAGATAGATAATATTGTCAGTGGTTTTATTCGTGGTCGAATAATCGTCTGTTTTATTGTGGGGACCTTGATTGGTATAGGGTTGTATTTCTTAAATTTGAAATTCGCCCTGATTATCGGGATTATTAGTGGAATTTTTAATTTTATTCCCTATTTAGGTCCTATTGTGGGAGTAGTTCTGGCTTTAATTTTTGCCTTGGGCAGTCCCTGGTGGACATTGTTGATGATTGTAGTTTTATTTGTTTTAGTTAATCAACTTGAGGCGATATATCTTAATCCTAATATCTTAGGAAAGGGATTAGGTTTACATCCTTTAACAGTAATCTTATCAATGTTAATTTGCGGTCAGTTGTTAGGAATATTAGGAGTATTAGTGGCAGTTCCTTTGGCAGCTATCTTGAAAGTTTTAGCTATTAGATATTTAGTCCAGGAGGGATAGAATAGGTTATATGAAAAAGATATTCTACATAATTTTAATGACAGTTTTATTGACTATTTTATTCCTTGTTTCTTCAGTTTTGGCTCAATCTTCAGAAATAAAGATACTATTAGATAATAAACCCCTCGAAACCGTTGTCCCTTCAGTTATCGAGAATGACCGATTATTTGTTTCAGCTCGTAATGTAGTAGAAGCTTTGGGTGGAAGAATTACCTGGTTCCCGGCTTTAAAGTTAATGACTATAAATATTAATAATCGTATAGCCCGTTTAGTAATCGATGACCCTTCTTTGGAGATAGACGAAAAGGTAATTCCTCTGGAAATGCCAGCCAGAATTATCGATAATCGGGTAATGATTCCCTTAGAAGTAATTAAAATTATTGCCGAAATAGATATTAAATGGGAGAACCAGGCCAACACTTTATTTATTAACACCATAAGGCCTTATCTGTTAAAAGTTAGAAGTTATTCTCATCCCGATAAAACCAGGGTGGTAATAGATTTATCTGAAAAGACAGAATTTAGAGCAGATAAATTAATAAATCCGGATAGAATTTTTATCGATATAATGGGTTCTATTGCAAAATTAGAGGATACCTCCAAGCAGATAAAGATAGATGATGGGGTGGTAAAAACAGTAAGGACTGCACAATTTAACGAAGAAATTACCAGAGTTGTATTTGACCTTTATCAGGAATCCAAATACGAGCTTTTCAGTCTTATTGAACCCGATAGGGTAGTGATTGATATATTCAAATCAGGTGAAGAGACAGCCATTTCTGAAACTCTTTCCACTAAGCCCGAAGGAAAGCCTGCTCCCGGACTTGAAATAACCGGCAAGAGGGTAGTAATTATTGACCCCGGACATGGTGGGAAAGACCCGGGAGCGATTAACCGTACTACTGGCTTGAAGGAGAGTGAAGTTACTTTAGGGATTGCTCTTTATTTAGAGAAATTATTAAAAGGGGCCGGTATTCCCACTTATTTAACCAGAAGTAAAGATGAGTTTGTTTATCTGGAAGATAGAACAAATTTTGCTAACCAGAAGAATGGTTTTGTATTTGTAAGTTTACACGCTAATTCGGTTTTAAATCCTCGTCCTAGTGCAGAAGGAATAGAGACCTTCGTATTAAGTTCCAAATATATCGGTGCCTCTGCAAGAGATGTAGCAGATAGAGAAAATATAGCAAGTAGAGCTCATCCGGAGTTAGATACAGATTTAGCTAAGATCATTGCTGACCTGGAAGAGAGTGCTAACATCAAGTATAGTCTTGATTTTGCTGAAATTGTACAGAAAAAATTAGTAAATTATCTAAAATTAGAAGATAGAGGAGTAAAACAAGCTCCATTTGTAGTATTAAAAGGAGCAAATATGGTAGCTGTTATTGTAGAGGTTGGTTTTATTTCTAATCCTAAAGAGGAAAAATTACTAAAAACCGATAAGTTTAGAGAAAATGCCGCCCAGGCCTTGTTTGAAGCAATAAAATATTACATAGAAAATACCCCCGATAATGGTGGATAGGATTAATTATTATGGCAAAAAATAGAAAGCCGAAAAAGAAAAGAAATAACCTGAAAATCATCTTCATATTATTAATTCTCGTAGTAATTGTAATTTTTAGCTATACAATATTTAATAAGTTTATTGTCCCTATCTGGGAAAGATATACAGAAAAGCCTGTTATTACCAAGGAAGTCCCTTATAAGGAAGAAGAAATAAAAGAAGTTCAACCTGTGCCGATAGAAGAGATGGTCGAGGTGAACCTTTACTTTTCTGATTCTCAAGCGATGTACTTGGTACCCGAAAAAAGAAAAATATCTCAAATCCCTTCTTTAGCCAGACAAGCAGTTATTGAGCTGATAAAAGGACCGGAAAGTTCCGAACTTTATCCTACGATTCCCGAAGGAACTCAAGTCATTGAAGTATATATTGCTGATGATATTGCCTATATAGACCTATCTGAGGAAATATTTAAAAATCATCCCGGAGGAAGCAGTGGTGAATTAATGACCGTCTATTCTATAGTTAATACTTTAACTGAAATTCATACGATTAAAGGTGTACAAATATTAGTGGAGGGAAATGAGAAGAATAGTTTAGTCGGACATATAGACATCAGTATGCCTTTACTTAGAGACAAAGATTGGATTAAACCATAAAACCGAATGAATAATATAGAAAATCAGGGAGTGATAGAGATTAATATTGCTGACTTATCTCTAATTTTTAGAAATAAGATTATAATAATTGCCTTTATAACCTGGATTTTAAATCAGAGCTTAAAGCTAATGGTATTTTATATTACCGAAAAAAAATGGGATATTAGGAGATTTGTTGGGGCAGGAGGGATGCCCAGCACTCATTCCGCCCTTTCTGTGTGTGTAGCTGTAACCATTGGCTTAAAAGAAGGTTGGGAATCTCCTTTGTTTGCTTTAGCTATAGTCATAGCTTTTATTATTATGGCCGATGCAGCTGGGGTAAGGAGAGAGACGGGAGAACAAGCTAAAGTATTAAATAAAATTATTTTAGAATTTTTTGAGGAAAGAAAGATCAGAGATAAAAATTTAAAAGAATTAGTTGGACACACTCCTTTTGAAGTTATAGTAGGAGCCTTTATAGGGATTGTAATGGCTTGGATATTATGCGCGGTAATTTAGTTTTAACAGGTAGAGTTTCAGTCCGAGAGGTGAATTTATAGATTTGAAAAAATCAAAGAAAGAACGTTTGGATATATTACTGGTCGAAAAGGGATTTTTTCCCACCAGAGAGAAAGCCAAAAGCGCTATTATAGCGGGAGAAGTTTTAGTGGAAGGGGAAAGAGTCGATAAATCGGGGCAAAGGATCAAGGCTGAAAGCAATATTTCAGTAATAAAAAAGGGGACTGCTTATATAAGCCGGGGTGGAGAAAAATTAGAAAAAGCCCTTAAGGTTTTTAATGTCAATGTCAAAGGAAAGAGGGTAATCGATGTTGGTGCATCTACAGGGGGTTTTACTGATTGTCTCTTAAAATATGGAGCTGAGAAAGTTTATTGTATAGATGTAGGCTACGGACAGTTAGCCTGGAAACTGCAGAAAGATAGCCGAGTCGTAGTTATAGACAGAACTAACATAAGATACCTTACTGCTGATAAATTTGATGACCTTTTTGAATTAGCTGCCATAGATGTCTCATTTATTTCGTTAGATAAAGTTCTGCCAGCAGTGTATAATCTACTTAAGGAGAAGGGAGAAGTGGTGGCATTAATTAAACCTCAGTTCGAAGCAGGCCGGGAGTTTATTCAAAAGGGCGGATTAGTAAAAAAGGCAGAAGTCCATCAGATGGTAATCGAAAGAGTCCGCGAAAAAGCCCAAAAAATAGGTTTTGGTATCCAAGGATTAACTTTTTCACCCTTAAAAAAAGCTTCCGGCAATATAGAATACCTCATCTACTTGGTAAAAGATTCTGGAAAAGATAAAGTAAATAATTTCCCTCAAATTGTTGAGGAAGTGGTAAAACAAGCTCACCAAGAACTTTCTCCTAAAAAATGATATTCTATGACTTTATTTAGTGATACTTAATTTTAACAACAGGGGAGTGCATGAAGAATTAAATTAAAGTAAGATATTATTGGAGTGAGGTTTTTGAGCATAAATGAAAATGGTATTTTAATCTTTATTTTATTTATTGGCGGAGGGATAATCTGTCTGATTCTCTATATCAAGACAGGTAATTGGTTAAGAGCTAAGAGATTAAGGAAGAGATTTTCTAAAAGCAGGCAGGCAGAAAAAGAAGCAGAGAAAATATTAAAGAAAAATGGTTATGCGATTATAGATGCTCAAAAAAGTAAACCACTCCTTATAACTATCGGAGACAAGATTCATCGCTACTTAGTGCGGATAGATTATTTGGCGAGGAAGAAAGGGAAAGTCTACGTGGTAGAAGTCAAAAGTGGAGAGAAGATCCCCTATATTACCAACCGGGAGACCAGAAGACAGATGTTAGAATATTATCTTGCCTACCAACCGAGTGGTATTCTCTTATTAAATATGAAAAATAAGAGTATTTCTGAAGTAAAGTTTCAATTCGAAAGCACCGTGCGCCAAAGGATGATAAAGATAGTATATTTTTTAGCAGGAGTAATTTTTAGTTTGGTCTTATATTATTTACTTCAAGGAGGGTGGAGATGAAATTGTACAACGTGGGTTTAATAGTAAATTATGAAAAAGATAAGGCACGGGAAACAAGCTGCAGGATAATTGATTGGCTAAATTCTAAAAAACTGAAAGTGTGTATAGAAGGAAATAAGGGCAAAGAAATTGGAAAGGAAGAATTAAACTGCCCTACCGAAAAATTTCTTAAAAAAGTTGATTTAATAATCTCTTTGGGGGGAGACGGAACTCTCCTTAGAGCAGCCAGATTAGCCGCTACCGAAGATATACCGGTTTTTGGAGTAAATTTAGGAGGACTGGGCTTTCTGACTCAAATTGGCATTGATGACCTGGAAAAGTCTTTAGAGAAACTGTATCAGGGGAGATATTTTCTTGATGAAAGAATGATGTTAAGTTGTACAGTGAAAAGAAGAGAAAAAGAGATTAAAAAATTTACTGCCCTAAATGATGTAGTTATAGGTAAGGGAGCTTTTGCCCGAATTATCTGCTTGGCTACTTATGTCAATAATGATTATGTTATTACTTATTCGGCAGATGGATTGGTCGTCTCTACCTCTACAGGCTCTACTGCTTATTCTCTTTCTGCCGGCGGTCCTATTGTGAATCCTAATATAAATTCTATAATACTTACCCCTATCTGCCCCCATACTTTATCTGCCCGGCCTTTAATCATCGGTGAAGATGATCAAGTAAAAATAACTTTGGAAGTAAGCGAAGAAGAGGTAATGGTAACCATAGATGGGCAGGAGGGCTTTACCCTAGAGCCAAATGACGAAGTGATAATAAAAAAATCAGACCATAAAGCTCGATTAATTACCTTTAAAGAAAAGAGTTTTTACGCTATTTTACGGGAAAAATTAAGATGGAGCGGACAGATAGATAGTAATTAAATTACCACTAACCAAATAACTATTATGACTAATAGAATAATGTATTGACTATACTATGAGGTGGATACCGAAATAAATGTTATTTCAATTAAATATAAATAATATGGCCTTAATAAAAGAATTAAATATTGAATTTGAGGAAGAATTAAACGTTTTAACCGGTGAGACCGGAGCCGGGAAATCTATTATCATAGAAGCAATAGATTTAATATTGGGAGGTTATGCCGCTTCTGATTTAATTCGAGACGGAGAAGATAGTTTAATGGTAGAAGCACTGTTTTTGTTGACTCCCCAAGAAAAAGAGCTAATAAATAATTTAAATTCTGATATAGAAATTGTTGATGGACAGGGAGTTTTACTTATTAGGCGGGAAGTTAATAAAAAAGGACGGAATAAATGCTTGATTAATCAGCGGTTGATAAATTTATCCACACTTCAAGAGATTGGTACATTTTTAGTTGATTTACACGGACAACATAATCATCAATCTCTTTTAGACCCTACCAAACATATTGATCTGATGGATAATCTGGGTGGAGATAAAATGATTAAACATAGAAAGGAATTATTTGATAATTATCGAAGATGGCGAGAAAAGAGCAAAAAGTTATTTCAATTATTAAAAGACAAAGAAGAAAATTTAAAAAAAATGGATTTTCTAAAATTTCAGCTAGAAGAAATAGATAAAACATCTTTAGTTAAAGATGAGGATAAGGCTTTAGAAGAGGAAGAAATGGTTTTAAAAAATGCGGAAAAAATTATTGAAACCATGGAAAAAGCCAATTTTATTCTCTATGAAGGCGGATTAGAACAATCCTCAGTAAGAGATTCCTTAAACGAAGTTTCCGTAGATTTAGGAGAAATTGCCTCTTTGGACCGACGGATAGAAAAGATAAGAGAAAATTTGAAAGAAGTAGGGTATCAATTTGAGGATATTGTGAATGAAATTGTAAAATACAAAGATGGAGTAGAGTTGGATAGCCAAAAATTAAAAGAAGTTGAGGGTAGATTAAATCTGATTAATAGTTTAAAGAGTAAATATGGCTCTACTATAGAAGAAATATTGGAATATCGCCAAAAAATATATCAGGAATTAGAAGCCGTTGATTATAGCGAAGACAAATTAGAAAAATTAAAAGAAGAAGTTAATTCTCTGGAAGATATAATTTCCACCATTTCTCACAATCTAAATATAAATCGGAGAAAGATTGCTGATGATTTGCAAAAGATGGTGGTAAGAGAATTAGAAGATTTAAACATGAAGAGATGTCAGTTTGAAGTTTCTATTAATTCTTACGAAGATGATAACGGAATAGAAATAGATGGTAAAAGATATAAGATAGGTCCAAAAGGGATAGATGATATTGAGTTTATGATTTCTCCTAATGTAGGAGAAAGGCTACGTCCTTTAGCTCGAATTGTCTCGGGAGGAGAGGTTTCGAGAATTATGTTAGCTTTGAAATCAATACTTTCGGAAGTAGATCAAGTTCCGACGCTAATCTTTGATGAAATTGACAGCGGGGTAGGTGCACGCTTGGGCGAGGTAATTGCTCAAAAATTGAAGGCGCTTTCTAGAAAAAGACAGGTAATTTGTGTAACTCACTTGCCTCAGATAGCCTGCAGGGCCGGGAGACATTTTTATATTGAAAAATATATTTTAAATAATCAAACCGGAATAAGGTTAAAAGAAATGGAAGGCGAAGAACGGGTTAAAGAGATTGCCCGCATGTTAGATGGAAGTCAGATGAGCGAGATTACTATTCGGCATGCCCAAAAAATGTTAGATAGGTAAGGTTGTTAGCTTATGAAAGAGAAGATTAATGCAAATAAAGATAAATGGCTGCAAGAAATTGCCACACAAAAAGAGATTCAGAGCACCTTAAAGGCAATTATCCATTCTACCGATGATGCAATCTCAGTAGTAGATGAAAATGGCTTGCATACCATTATTAATCCTGCTTATACCCGGCTTACTGGTTTAATCGAAGAAGATGTTTTAGGGAAACCACCTACTATTGATATTGCTGATGAGGGTGAAAGCATGCATTTAAAAGTACTGAGAACTAAGAAACCGGTACACGGAGTGAGAATGCGGGTTGGGCCTAATCGTAAAGAGGTAATTGTAAATGTAGCGCCGGTTATAGTAGAGGGGATTTTAAAAGGCAGTGTGGCGGTGATACATGATGTTTCGGAAATTGAATATTTAAATAAGGAGTTAAAGAGGGTTAAACAAAGGGTCAGGCATTTAGAATCGAAATACACTTTTGAAGATATTGTAGGAAAAAGCAGGGGAATGATTATCGCTAAAGAACAGGCCAGAAAAGTTGCTCAAACTCCCGCGACCGTTTTACTTCAGGGGGAAAGTGGAACCGGGAAAGAACTCTTCGCTCACGCCATACATCATGTTAGCAAAAGAAAGAACCAGCAATTTATTCGGGTAAACTGTTCTGCTTTAGTGGATACTTTATTAGAGAGTGAACTATTTGGTTATGAGGGAGGTTCGTTTACCGGAGCCAAAAAGACCGGAAAGAAGGGACTGTTCGAAGAAGCCGACAAAGGGACTATATTTTTAGATGAAATTGGAGTGATGAGCCTGAATTTACAGGCTAAGTTATTGAGGGTGCTTCAAGAAAAAGAGATTGTAAGAGTAGGAGGAAGGAGTCCTATTAATGTGGATGTTAGGATAATCTCAGCTACTAATATTGATTTAAAAAATGCGGTAAAAGAAGGAAGGTTCAGAGATGACCTTTATTACCGATTATATGTTATTCCTATCTATATCCCTCCTTTAAGGGAGCGGAAAGAAGATATGCCTCTCCTGGTTAATAATTTAATGAGAAAATTTAATCAAGATTTTGGAAGAAATATAAAAGGAATTTCACCGGAAGCATTAAATATATTATCGGATTATTCCTGGCCGGGGAATGTAAGGGAATTAGAAAATGTAATTGAAAGAGCAGTAATAAATATGAAATTAAGTGAAGAATTAATTTTGCCCAAACATATTCCTCCTTTAACTGAATTAAATAAACTGGAAACAATCGAAGAAAAACCAATTATAAGTTCTGAATCTGATAATTTAATTGATTATAATTTGGATAAAAATAATTTAAAGAAGATAAAAGACGATATGGAAAGGATAGCCCTTCTAAATGCTTTGAAATCTACCAATGGGGATAGTTCAATGGCTGCAAATAAATTGGGAATCAGCCTGAGAAGTTTTTATTATAAAATCAAAAAGTATAATATTAAAAAGATATATGAATACAAGTGAAAAATAATTAACCAATTAACCAATTCTCCAATTAGCCAATTAACCGATTAAATTAGTCGTTAGTGAATAGTGAATAGT
>JAHJOY010000133.1 GCA_018819665.1 bacterium | reverse complement strand
CTTTCTTAACTCGATACTCGATACTATATACTCGATACTTTCTTTATAAAATAACTATATTAAAAGGGAGGAATTAAAATGGCAAACGTAATCTTAAAGAATCTTACTAAAAAATTTAAAGAGGTGGTTGCAGTAGATGATATAAGTATAGAGATAAAGGATAAAGAATTTGCAGTCTTAGTCGGTCCATCTGGTTGTGGAAAGACTACTACCTTGCGAGCAATCGCTGGTTTAGAGGAAGCAACCACGGGAGAGATATATATTGGAGATAGGTTAGTAAATGATGTTCAACCTAAAGATAGAGATATTGCTATGGTCTTTCAGAACTATGCTCTTTATCCACATATGGATGTTTACAATAATATGGCTTTTGGCCTGAAATTACGAAAGTTTCCCAAGAAAGAGATCGACCAAAGAGTGCAGGAAGCAGCCGAGATTTTAGGGATAGAAAACTTATTAAAGAGAAAACCTAAACAACTCTCCGGTGGACAAAGACAGCGAGTGGCAGTAGGAAGAGCTATTGTAAGAAAACCAAAAGTATTTTTATTTGATGAACCTCTTTCTAATTTGGATGCTAAGTTAAGAGTGGCCATGAGGGCAGAAATCAGCAAACTTCACCGCAGGTTAGAGGCTACTATAATCTATGTAACCCATGATCAGGTAGAAGCAATGACTATGGCTAGCAGAATATTTATAATGAATGATGGTCGTATACAACAATTAGGTGCACCTTTAGAAGTTTATAAACAACCAACTAATAAATTTGTGGCTGGTTTTATTGGTTCACCAGCAATGAATTTTATAGATTCTAAAATTGTAAAGGAGAACGAAGACTATTTTATTGACGCAGAGAGTTTTAAGATGAAGGTTCCCAGTGCTTTTTACTCTAAAATATCAGATTATGTGGGGAAGGAAGTGATTTTTGGGGTAAGACCTGAGGATCTTCATGATAAGCAATTTACATCTAACGCTACACCTTCTAATACTATAAAGGCTAAAGTAGATGTTGTTGAACCTTTAGGGGCAGAGATTATTATTTACCTTGCTTGCGGAAAACATTCTCTGATAAGCAAAGTGGATACTCGTACCCAGGCAGAGGTTGAACAAAATATAGAAATAGTTATAAACATGGAAAAGACTCATATTTTTGATCCCGAAACTTCATTGGTTATAGTATAATAGGAGCTTATTCTAAAAATATAATACACCGCCTGATATACCTGAGGTGATAAAGGGAGGTGATAATGGGGGTTTTGGATATTGTCTTGTATTCCAAAGGATAGTTGTCCTATTTACTACATAATCCTATGAATGAAATCTAATAAGTGAGTATAAAAGATGAAATATGAACTATCACTAAAACAAAAACAAAAATTAATTCTTACCCCCCAATTGTATCAGGCAATTAATATATTACAATTAAATTTAGTTGAACTAAAAGATTTAATCGATGAAGAATTAGTAGATAATCCCTTATTAGAAGTTAAACAAGAAACAGGTTCAATAACAGAAAAAGTAAATCAAGAGGAAAATGCTTTAACTCAAACCGAAGAATCTAATGAAAGAAGAGAAGAGAATAACTTTGATGATTGGTTAAGTTATCTCAAAGAAAAAGATTATCGACCTTTGCCCAATAGACCTGTAGCAGAGAAAGAAAATAGAGATGAAAATTTTATTTATTATAGAGAATCATTACAAGATTATTTGCTAATTCAATTAGGTACAGCGGTAAGCAGTGATATTGATTATAAGATTGGTGAATATTTAATAGGCAGCATAGACGATAACGGTTATTTAACTGTTGGCTTAGATGATATTTCTCTTGATTTAAACATAAAAAGAGATAAAATAAAAAAGATATTATCTTTGATTCAAAGTTTTGACCCGCCTGGAGCGGGAGCAAGAAGTCTACAAGAATGTCTATTAATCCAGATAAAATATCTGGGCATTAGCGATATAAAAATTGAGAAGATAATAAAATACCATTTACAGGATTTAGCCCGGAAATCATTTAAGAAAATTGCTAAAGATCTGAAAATATCTGTATCTGAAGTTCAATCTTTGGCTGATGTAATTAAAAACTCCTTTGACCCTAAACCCGGCAGAAGAGTGGGAAACTTCAAGGAGGTCAAATATATACTTCCCGATTTGGTAATAATGAGGAAAATAGGTGGGGGATACAGAGTAATTTTGAATGATAGTTATTTGCCTCAAATAGGGATAAATCCTCGCTATAAAACGATTTTAGAGGCAGGTAATAATATTTCCCCTTATGGCAAAGGAAAACTAATTAAAAAGGGAAGCATTTCTGACCATGAGATCAAAGATGCTAAAAAATATGTTGAAGAAAAATTAAATTCTGCTAAGTGGTTAATTAAAGGTATAGAGCAGAGAAAAAAAACTATATATCGTATTACTGAAACCTTAATAGAATATCAGAAGGATTTTTTAGATAAAGGTATTTTATATATAAAACCCCTAACTTTAAGGAAGTTAGCAGACAGATTAGAAATTCACGAATCTACTGTGTCAAGGGCGATTCACAACAAGATGGTGCAAACTCCTCGGGGACTTCTTAAGATGAAATTTTTCTTTTCTAAAGGAGTGGATAAGAAAAGCGGAGGCACTGTCTCTACCGATAAGATAAAAAAGTTAATAAAAGAATATGTAAATAATGAGAATTGTTTAAAACCATGGAGTGATCAGAAGTTAGCAGATTTATTGAGCGAAAAAGGCGAGGTAGATATTTCTCGGCGAACAGTGGCTAAATACCGAGAGATATTGAAAATACCATCTTCTAATTTACGTAGAAGATTTGAAATTTAATTATTTGGTTAGCTAGTACTTAACTAGTGAAACGTTTCCTTAATAATGTTACAATGATTTGTCATTGCGAGCGATAGCGAAGCAATCTCAAGCCCTTACAAATAAATCAAGGGATTGCTTTGTCGCTTTGCTCCTCGTAATGACAGAACGAAATGTAAAGGTATTTAGAAAACGCTCTACTAGATTAGCTAACCAGGTAACCAACTAATTAGCTAACTAATTAGTAATTTATCAAAGCAAAAAACAAGGAGGAGAGAAATGACAATAAAAGTAGGAATTAACGGATTCGGAAGAATCGGGAGGAATGTTTTTAGAGCTGGGTTAAAAGAAAAAGAAATAGATTTTGTAGCAGTAAATGATATAACCGATGCTAAAACATTAGCCCATCTATTAAAATATGATTCTGTTCATGGTAAATTACCAGAAGTAAAATTGGAAGATGATAATATTTTAGTTGGAGAGAGAAGATTAAAAGTATTGAGTGAAAGAGATCCCTCTAATCTTCCCTGGAAAGATTTAGGGGTTGACATAGTCATTGAATCTACGGGAATTTTTAGAGATAGAGAAGGAGCTTCAAAACACTTAACTGCTGGAGCAAAAAAAGTGGTTATATCTGCACCTGCTAAAGGAGAGGACATAACTATAGTAATAGGTGTTAATGAAGATAAGTATATACCTGAAGAACATCATATAATTTCTAATGCTTCCTGTACAACTAATTGCCTTGCGCCAGTTGCAAAGGTTCTAAACGATATATTTGGAATCGAGAAAGGGGTTATGACTACCATACACTCTTATACTGCAGATCAGAGTTTAATGGACCTCCCACATAAAGACTTAAGAAGAGCCAGAGCAGCAGCGCTATCTATGATCCCAACTACTACCGGAGCAGCACAGGCAACGAGTTTAGTAATCCCAGAATTAAAAGGAAAATTAACAGGTATGGCTTTTCGTGTTCCTACGCCCAATGTTTCAGTTGTGGATTTAGCAGTAGTACTAAGAAAGAAAACAAGTCCGGAAGAAATTAATCAATCTTTTAAAGAAGCCTCACAGGGGAGTTTAAAGGGAATTTTAGATTATACTGAAGAACCTTTAGTTTCCAAAGATTTTAACGGTAACTCTTATTCTTCTATTGTTGATGGATTGTCTACTCTGGTAATAGATGGTAATTTAGCTAAAATTATAGCTTGGTATGATAATGAATGGGCTTATTCATGCAGAATCTTAGACCTTATAAAATATATTTGGAAATAAACAAGATAGTATCTCGTATCTTGTGAATCGTATCTCGTAAAGGAACAGATGATTAAAAAGATTATAAAAATTAGAGACCTATATATCCTAAGACTATTTCTCTAACGAGATACAAGATACGAGATACGAACAACGAATCAACTGGGGGTTAAAATAATGCGTATTCCAGTAATTGCTGGAAACTGGAAGATGAATAAAAATATTGTAGAATCAGTATCTTTAGTTAAAGAACTAAAAGATTTTGTTCGTGGAATCAAAGGAGTAGATATTGTAGTTTGTCCACCTTTTACTTCTCTTTGGGTGGTAAAAGAGATAATTAATGGCACAAACATCCATCTGGGAGCTCAGAACATGTATTGGGAAACTAAAGGGGCATTTACCGGAGAAACATCTCCCCTGATGCTTAAAAATGTGGGATGTGAATATGTTATATTGGGTCATTCCGAGAGAAGACAATATTTTAAGGAGACTTCTGAAGAGGTTGCCAAGAAGACCGAAGCTGCACTTTCAGTTAATCTTATACCTATCGTGTGTGTAGGCGAAAATTTAAAGGAAAGGGAAAGTGGCGAAACTAAGGCTATAATAGAACAGGAGATTAAGGCTTTATTTTCAAAAATCGATTCTACCTTAGCAGGAAGAATAATTGTAGCCTATGAACCTATATGGGCTATCGGTACAGGTAGGTCTAGCAGCTCACAAGATGCCAGTATAATAATTAAATTTATTAGGGAACTATTTTCCTCCGAATATGGAAGTAAAATAGCTGAGCAAATAAGAATCTTGTATGGTGGGAGTGTAGACCCTAAGAATATTTCTGAGTTTATGAATGAATCTGATATTGATGGAGCTTTAGTTGGGGGAGTAAGTTTACATGCTTTAAGTTTCTCTCAAATAGTAAAAGCAACTGAAATATTATAAAGTTAGTGTAAACTTTAGCGGGGTAGTTAGACAGAAAGAAGAATACTACTTTTTTCTATCTTTTCTTTCTCTTTTTTAACTCGATACTCGATACTATATACTCGATACTTTCTTTGGATATCTTGAACTTAACATATAATTGTGTTAAAATTAAAAGCTGAAATTATTGAGAAACTAAATATATTGTATAGAAATATCCTTTTTCCAAAGCCCTACTTAGCACTTAGTAGATACTTGCTTACCAGGGTAAGTCTATTGTAAATAAAATAGTTGTGTTTAAGAGCTCTAATTGTGTACCTTGCATTTTGCATTTAATACTAACGACTAACGACTATTCACTAACGACTAATTTAATCTAATTTTTATGAGAGGAGTTACAGAATGCCTATAGCATTAATGATAATTCAGATTATAATAAGCATAGCTTTGATTTTAACAGTGATACTTCAGCATAGAAAGTCAAGTAGAGCTTCAGGTATATTTGGTGGAGGGACAGTTGCAGATTATGGCGGGAAGAAAGGCAAAGAAGCATTTTTAATGAAACTTACTACTGTTATAGCGGTGCTTTTTATGTTATCTTCGCTTTTGCTTAGTTTAATTAAATAGAGGGAAAATCTTTAGAAGAATGGATAAACCTATTAGTTCGGTTAAAGAGACAGAAAAGTATTCTATTAACCCAAATAGAAAATTTTTCTCAGCTACTCATGAAGAAATAGAGAAAGGGCTAACTACCGATATATATTTCGTAAGAGCTCAAGAGATATTGAGATATCTTCGTGTAGATAGTACTATAGTAACCGCAGAAATTTTTCCACGTGAGGAAGGTGTATTTGCTGGGACCCAGGAAGTATATAATCTTTTAAAAGACAAGAAGATAAAATTATGGTCTTTAGAAGAAGGAGAAAGCTTTCAGCATAAAGATACAGTAATGAGAATTGAAGGACCATACTGCGAATTTGGTGTTTTTGAAACAGTGATTCTTGGTATTTTAGCTAGTAGTTCAGCTTGGGCTACTGCTGCACGTAAATGTAAAGATGCTGCCGGAGCAAAGAAAGTGGTCTGTTTTGGTTCTCGACATATACATCCTGCTGTGGCTCCAGTTATGGAAAGATCCGCACTGATAGGTGGCATAGATGGAGCAAGTTGTATATTAGGAGCAAAGCTGTCTGGGAAAAAACCTCAAGGGACCATACCTCACACTGTAATGATTATTTCGGGAGATACTATAAAAGCAGCTCAAGCTTATAATGTTTGTATGCCCAAAGATGTTCCTCGAATTATTCTTATCGACACTTTTAAAGACGAAGCAGAAGAATCCATAAGAGTAGCTCGTGCTTTAAGGGAAGACCTTTTGGGGGTAAGATTAGATACTCCAAGCGAGAGAGGCGGGGTAACCCCTGATTTAGTAAAAGAGGTAAGAGCAAGGCTTGATCAAGCTGGCTTTCCTTATGTAAAGATCTTTGTTTCGGGAGGACTTACCCCAGAAAGAATAAGTATATTAAGTAAAGAATCGGTTGACGCTTTTGGGGTAGGTAGTTATATAAGTGATGCCAGCCCCATTGATATGACCTTGGATATAAAAGAAGTTGAAGGGAAGCCAATTGCTAAAAGAGGGAGAATCCCGGGCAAAATAGAAAATTCGAAATTAAAGCGAATTATGTAAAAATAAGCATGTAATGGAGGAAAAAGGTGAATGGAGAATTTACTGTTACAGGTTAAAGATTTAAAGACCTATTTTTATACTGATGATGGTGTGGTTAAAGCAGTTGATGGTGTTGATTTTACCATAAGAAAAGG
>JAHJOY010000132.1 GCA_018819665.1 bacterium | reverse complement strand
TTTTTAAAATTGCCGCTAAATCAATTTCTTCTTTTTCGGAAAAATCATTTAACGAAGAAAGATGTTTATTAGCATAAATATGGACCTCATAAGTATAAGAAGCAGAAAAAGGGACTAGTGCGGTAAAAGAATCATTACTAATAATAATTCGCCTGCCATCTTCTTTTTCTTCTTTTAAGGTCTTACAGAAGAGACATTCCCCCTCTTTTTCTAAATACTCTTTACTGGAATTCAGTTCCTGTTCGATAACGGGCGGAATAAAAGGGTAAGCATATATCTGGCCATGAGGATGATGAAGAGTTACACCTACTTCCTCTCCTTTATTTTCAAAGATAAAGACATAATCGATATAATCTTTATCCCCTAACTCCCGATATCGATCTCTCCATACTTTTACCAACTTAATATAACGGCTTAAAGGTTTTTCTGACATAATGCCATTATGATCAGAGGTAAACAGAACAACCTCACAAATTCCCCGAGCTTTACCATGTTTAAAAAATTTAGAGTCTTTTTCAGTTACTTCTGGTGAGTCTTGTTGCAAAGAAGGAAATTTATTTTCAAAAACTACTATATCATAATCTTCAGCTGGTACTTCTGTAATTAGACCTCCTTTCTTTGTGGGACAGAGAGGACAATAATCTTTCGGAGGTTTATAGGTTCTGTTCTGTCGATGAGTGGCTACTATTATCCATTGCTTCAGGATGGGGTTCCATCTCAGTTCTAACATCCTTGCCCTCCTTCTCTTCTTCGGTAAAAGTGTAATAAATTAAATAACGACCATCTTCTTTTTTAATCCTTTTTTTATGTACTTCCACAAAATCACCTCGCCAATACTAGTTTCAGGCTATTTTTCATTAATTATTATTTTCTCTTCGTGCCGATGTTCAGGTAATTAGCGATGTTGGCATCGGCATCTATGTGAAATTTAATCTTGCTGGTTGTTGAAGTTAGGAGGGTAGCTACTCCAGGACCATGTCCGGCAATAACACAATCACTATGAACCACTATCCCTATAGAAACCGCCCCTTCTCTATAACTCCTTCCATAACTATTGTCTGCATCACTAATCACCACGATATCTCCAAATCTAAGCTGATCTAATTTATATTTTTCTACCATCTTCTTATCTGCAGTGGTAATATCATAATCCCCACTGGCCACACTAGCCGAACCCAATCCGGAGCCCATCAGTTTAGCTGGAATTTCACAGGTAACTGGTACATCAATAGTGCCATCACCTATTTCTTTGATATTCATCTTTTCTAATAAAGAAGGGTCTAAATTAAAAACTTTTATCTCGGGATAATCTGATAATTTTAATCCTTGTCCATAGGCTTTAACCAAAATCTTATCCTCTATGCAAAGTTTCTCTAAGGTTTCCTGAGCAAAATCGATTAATACATGTTCGATCCCTCCGTGATGACCGGTTACTACCCCTAATGCACTTTTGGCTTCTCCGCTTACTACCCGAGCTTGATTACCCATACAAGCCAATATATTATAAGCACAATTAGGTCCGTCATCTCTCTTTTCTTCATTCACCACTGTGGAAACTCCGGGTTCCACGTGGTCGGCTTCCCAACCGAAGGCACAATCACCAACTTTGATATTATATGTTATGCCGCCTACCCCAGGCACTATCACCGGTTTACCGTCATAAGTAATCCTGTAGGGACCTCTTCTTACCGGATAACTCACCCTTCCTTGAACAGAAATCATCACTAACCTGTCTTTATTGGTTCTTAACATAAACATTCACCTTCCTTTAAATTTATTTTAAGTTCTTGTGGGCACGATGCATCGTGCCCCTACATTATTATTTTGTTCACTTTTTGGGTAGTAACCATGATATAAAAATATAGTATTATTTATATTCGCTTTACCCAGTAGAATGTTTAAGTACATTCTTTTCTCTATGTTCACTTTTAATCCTCGATAAGCCAAATATTCCCAGTATTATTATGCCAAATCCAGCTAACTGAAAAAAGTTAGGAACTTCTTTTAATATAAACCAGGCTAGTAAAATGGAAAAAGTCGGATAGACAGAGACCAGGGTGGTTGCTTTGGAGAGATTTAATCTCTTGATAGCTTCATACCAGATAGAATAATGTAAAGCAAAACCTACAATACCCTGAAATATTAATAATAACAAGATATTGGTAATTCCTAATTTGTCATATTGATTTGCGCCTTCTATGCTGCTCAGAATAAATAAAAAAGTCCCCCCATATAAGGTCCTTGCCGTAGCTATTAACATCGGGGTAATCTCTTTATGGGTAGTCATCAATCTCTTGCTGAAAAAATGAGCTATCTGCCAGCAGAGAGGAGTTAATAGGACCAGTAAGTCTCCCCAATTTAAACTAAATTTTGCTCTGGATACTACCACCATAGTCCCCATCATAATTATAAAAGTAAAAAACATCTGCTTTAAAGTAATTTTCTCATTTAATAATATGTAGCCGATAAAGATGGCGTATAATGGTTCTATTACTAATAAAATAGAAGAATTAATCCCGCTGGTCAGGGTAACTCCGAAGAAGAAACAGATATTGGAAAGAGTAATACCGAAAAAACCGATTAATAACAGGTGGAAAAAATATTTTTTATCAAATAATATTCTCCAGTTCCCTTTAAGGGCAGCTAATACAAAAAGGGAAATGCCGGCTATTAGACTGCTGACTGTGGCAAAGAACAAAGGATTTATTAATCCTGTGCCATACTTAATAATGATGGGTAGAGCTCCGGCGATAAAAATAGTAATGATAACAAAAATTATTCCTTCTTTTTCCTTCTTTTCCAATATGTTTACCCCAATTAAAATAGTCGTTAGTGAATAGTGAATAGTCGCTAGTATAAAACGAGTTTATAGTTTTTTGTTTTTAGTTTTTAGATAGAGACGATCAGTTTTCGGTATATTTTGTTTTATGTTATTGCTACGAATCTGGTGTAGGGGGCAGATTTATTCGCCCCGGATTTTTAGACACCTTCTTTTAGCGGGTTCGATGAATCGAACCCCTACAAATTACTCATTACATTTTACATATCACTGTACTTCTGTGCGCAATACGCGATACTCGATACGCGATACGATCATATTTCTCCGGGATAAACTTTTCCCAGCTCTTCCCCATCTAAACCTAATTGAAGAGCTCCGAATTTAAGACTGAAAACTTTGGATAAATCTTTTTCTTCTAAGGGAGCAAAAACAGTAAATATTTTTCTTTTAAAATCACACTTTTGAATAATACCTAAACTTACTACAAACCCTTGTCGGTTATCAAGAGAAACTAATAAATTTTCAAATTTAGCTTCTTCACTTATAATTATTTTTTCAGTATTAAATCTTTTTTTAATCTGGAAAAATCCACTAAACCTTTCCGGCAATCTCTCTTTAATAATTATGAATATACCTTCGGGAGTCCTTTCAGCATAAATTATTTCGGTCATTAAAGTTTTTTCTAAAAAAGAGAGGTCTTCCTCACCTAAAACAACACCGGAACAATAATAACTCCCTTTAATATTTAAATTGCTTAAATCAATTTCTAAAAAAGAAGATTGTTCAAAATATTTTCTAAACTTTTCTTCTCTTGCCTCCCGACGCTGAAAATAAGTTTTTCTTTTTACTCCAGTACAAGGAGATAAACGATGAATAACAATCTTATCGGTTAAATTAATATTTTTTAAAATGTGTTCGAGTTCATCCTCTCTTTGTAAGGCGATGATATGAGAAGGAGAAATTATATCAATCATATTTTCTTTTAAAGTACGGCCGGGATTTCCTTTTACTAATCCGGTAGTATCAACGATTATTATTTCTGCCCCTTTTTTCTTACCTTCATCAATTAACTTTTTAGTTCCACAAATGGTGGGTAAAAAATAATTAATGGGAGAGGTTGAACCTATAAAATATAAGGTATCTGCTGAAACCTTTTTTAAGCTCTTAACTGGCTTATTAATCAATACCATTCCCATAGTAGTAGGTGGCCCCAAGTCAGATTGCCCCATATCTACATCGACAATTCCAACTTTCCGTCCATGTTTAGCCCAAAAATTAGCAAATAATAGAGTACAGATACTCTTCCCGGTATCGGTTGCCCCCAATACCAATACTGCTCCCCTATCTTTTAAAATTTTATTAGCTATTTCAAGCCAGTCTCCAAGCATAAAATATTCTTCCATTAATTTTTCCTGTTTCATCTTTTGCCTCAATTTATTACGGGTTCGATGAATCGAACCCCTACTTTAATTCAGAGACAGGCGAGACGCCTGTCCTACGGTTTTATATATATCATTGAGGACATATAGAAAATACTCTCCTTCTTCTTCCTCTCTTGCATCTTCTTAACCAGCTAACCAAGTAACTAACTAACGAGCTAACTAATTATATGCGCTACCCGCTCTACGCTTTTCCTCTTCACGATATACGATATACGACATACGATATACTATTATATTCTACATTTGTTTCAAAATTCCTGCTATTTTAGAAAAATTATGATATAATTATTATGTAAACAAGAATTTATCTTCTTCGTCATTACTTTCTCTTATAAATAAAGGGAAAGGAGGGATGAATATGAAAAAAAGGACAATTATCTTCTTTCTTATTTTAATATGTATTTTCTTTTACTCTCTGAAAGAAAATTACACTACTCCTAATTCATCTATCTACCTTCTCCAGCTAAATGGCATTATAAACCCTATCACCTCTCAATATGTAGTCGGAGGGATTGAAGATGCAGAGGCAGAAGAGGCAGAATGTCTAATCTTACAATTAGATACTCCTGGCGGATTGGATACCTCGATGAGAGATATTATTAAGAAGATGTTAAATTCTACTATCCCTATAATAGTTTATGTCTCCCCTTCTGGTGGCAGAGCAGCCTCAGCTGGGGTGTTCATCACCTTAGCCAGTAACATTGCCGCTATGGCTCCCGGTACTAATATTGGAGCTGCCCATCCCGTTGTCATGGGTGGAGAAGAGATTGATGAAGAATTAAAAACAAAGATGGTAAATGATGCCGCAGCATATATTAAGACTATTGCTGAGAAGAGGGGAAGAAATGTGGAATGGGCGGAAAAGGCAGTAAGAGAAAGTGTATCTATTACTGAACAGGAAGCCATCGAGATCGGGGTAATAGAATTTATCGCCAATGATGTAGATGAATTAATAGAAATTATTGATGGAGTGAGAGTGACCACCGCAAGTGAGACAAGAATACTTAAGACTAAAGGGGCAGAAATAATCCCGGTAAAGATGACTTTTAAAGATTTATTTCTCCATTCCTTAACCAATCCCAATATAGCTTACATCTTATTATTCTTGGGGATTTACGGAATCCTGG
>JAHJOY010000131.1 GCA_018819665.1 bacterium | reverse complement strand
TTGTAGAATTAATAAAAAAAGTTTATAATAATTTAAGAGTCTATAATGATATGCCACAAAGAAAATTGGTGGTTAATTTTCGAAACTTCACCTGGGAAAGCATTAAAATATAATAGGAGGAGATAAAAATGGAGCAAAAGCAATTACTTGAACGCATTGCGTTAAATCCTAAAATTATGGTAGGGAAACCTGTCATTAGAGGCACGCGGTTAACAGTGCAGTACATTTTGAATCTATTAGCACATGGAGCAACCGTTGATGAAATTCTCCAGGAATATAAGGGGCTAACAAAGGAAGATATTTTAGCCTGTTTGTTGTACGCTTCTGAAACACTTGAAGACACAACGTTTATGCCTTTAGTAGAGGCGGTTTAGACATGCGTTTTCTTGTTGATGAATGCACGGGTCCTGCAGTTGCTAAATGGTTGCAAAGATTACATCACGATGTATTTTCTGTTTATGATGAGGCTCGAGGATTGGATGATGAGAGCATTATCGAGAAAGCAAATCTTAAGAACTATATCTTGGTTACCAATGATAAAGATTTTGGCGAACTTGTATTCCGCATGAGAAAACCACATAAAGGTGTAATCTTTTTGCGATTAGAAGATGAACGGCCTGAGAATAAAATTGCTGTATTACAGCGAGTATTAGAGTCTTACTCTGACAAGCTTGCCAATAATTTTATAATTGTGACTGAGAAAACTGTCCGTATTGTTGAAGAAAGTAGGGGTAAGCCATGAGGCAATGGCGTATAACAGAGCGTATCTGGCTCCGGTGCTATGCACCTTTGCCAAAATTCCTTGCTCCGCAAACTTCAGAAACACTCGGGGCATTATATGAAATGGTGGTTTTCACCATTTTGATATAATGCCCCACCTAGAATATAATAACCATTAGGAAAATTATTGAAATAGGCCAGGCTTAAATGAGTTTTTTCCTAATCAGCAAAAAGGCTATTCTCTCACTACATTAACTCACCCTTATTAATAAAAATTACAGTTAAAAAGAAGGTATAAACTATAAACAAAGAAAAAAACAAATGCCTTAAAATCGATTGTAGATGGCCTCTTTTCCTCTCTCCCCTGGTATTTTATTAAAATGATCTGTTAACCTGCTTTTATTGACTTCCTGGTAAACCCTGTTAGATGCTTGCTATCTAACAGGGTAAATAACTTCTGGTCATCTCATCCCCACGACCGCCCGCCAAGAGCTTTTTTTTGCTAAGGGGTGTATTTGAAGGTCTACCCATACATAACCAGACTCTATCGGACATTCTGAAAAGAAATACATGAGGGTTTATCTAGGCTTCATTTTTATATTAAAGCGAAAAATATATAAAAGTGGATCCTGAGATAACAGAGAATTTGAAATTAATCGCTCAAAAAAGGCTTCTCCTTTGTTGAGCTCTCATATGTCATGTGTAAGGGGACAGCCTGCCGTCCCCTTCACCTGATTTTATTTTTATCCTGGTACATCCTCTTATCGACTTCTTTTAGGAGGGTCTCGGTATTCTGATACTCTCCCTTCTGGGTGACATGACCCAAGGCGATACTCGGTCTTAAGTAGATTGGTTTAATACTATCTTCTTCACAGGTTTTTTTAATCCTCTCGTGGAAGTCATGGACCTGCTCGGCGGTGGTAGAGGGAAGGAGAATAGCAAACTCATCCCCTCCTAATCGAGCGACTACATCACCTTTACGGGAGATGGAATTAAGGAGAGAGGCAAAGTGTTGTAAGAGTTTATCCCCATCATGATGACCGAAGGTATCATTTATTGCCTTAAGGCCATTGATATCTACCATCATTATACTTAAGGGGTAATAACGGGGAAAGTTGTACCTTTCCAGTTCTTCCTCAAAGTAGGCCCGGTTGTAAAGGCCGGTTAGGACATCATGGAAGCTTAGGTATTTGATTCTCTCTTCAGTTCTTTTACGCTCGATGGCAGTAGCCACCTGAGAGGAGACGAATTCTAAAAGCCCGATATCTTTTTCAGAATAAAGTTCAGGGTTGGTATAGCTTTGTACTACCATAGCCCCGATTGCTCTATCTTCTACCTTGAGGGGGACTCCTAACCAGATAGATTTATCGGTGGTAGTACCCATAGGGGTTAATGTCCC
>JAHJOY010000130.1 GCA_018819665.1 bacterium | reverse complement strand
GGCACCTTTGGGAAACTTTTTAATTTTTAATATTAAAATATTTTTCCAGCATAGCTCGGGCTATGGGGGCAGCTGCTTCTCCTCCTTCTCCCCCATTTTCCAGAAAAACAGTGATGCAAATTTCTGGATCTTCATAAGGGGCGAACCCGATAAACCAGGCATGGGTCTCCCCCTGAGGGTTTTGAGCTGTCCCGGTCTTCCCGGCTACCGCTAATTCTTGGATATTTGCCCTCCAGCCCGTTCCTTTTAATATAGTCTGCCTTAATCCTTCTTTAATGATTTTAAATGTATCTGAAGAAAAGTTTACTTTTTTATAAATTTCTGACTTAATTTCTTCTACGGTGTTACCATCGGCAGAAATTATCTTTTTTACCAAATGTAACTTATAAATTTCCCCTTCTGTAGCGATAGCGCAAATAATAGTATGCACCTGTAAAGGGGTTAACAAAAGATATCCCTGACCGATAGAAAGATTTATAGTATCACCGGGGAACCAGATCTCTTTAACTTCTCTCTCCTTCCATTGGGCAGAAGGAATTGTCCCTATAGCTTCTGCGGGCAGATCAATACCTGTTTTTTCTCCCAATCCAAATTTCTGCATATATTTATTAAATCTTTCAATCCCCAGGTCTTTTCCTAAGGTATAAAAATAGATATTACAGGAATGAGCAATTCCATCAATAATACTTAAACTTCCGTGTCCGGTCTCCTTCCAGCAAGTGAAGACCCAGTCAGCTAATTCAAAAGTGCCTGAGCAATAAATCTTTCTTTTTCTATCGGTAACTCCTTCTTCCAGAGCAGCTACCGCTGTAACCACTTTAAATATTGAACCAGGAGAATAAAGACCCTGAACACTTCGGTTAGTCAAAGGGTAATCGGCATCAGAAGAAAGCCTTTGCCAATCAGAACTGGAAATTCCATTAGCAAATAGGTTGGGGCTAAAAGAAGGTCTGTTAACCAGAGCTAATATTTCCCCACTATTAGGATCACTTACCATAATAGAGCCTTTTTTATCAAAGAGTAAATTTTCTCCGTAAAGCTGTAAATCTCTATCGATAGTTAATACCAAATCTTTGCCTGGAACCGGTTTCTGATACAATAAAGTAGCTATCTCCTGACCCAAGGCATCAACTTCGACTTCCTTCCCTCCTTTTTCTCCTCTCAAAATATCATCATAATAATTTTCCAGTCCGGCTTTTCCTATGATATCCCCTCCCTGGAATTTTGGATTGCCAAATCGCTGCAACTCCTCTTTATCTATTTCCCCCACATAACCTAAGCTATGAGCTGCAAAATCATGGTAAAGATAATCCCTCCGAGGTTTAACCTCTAAAACCACTCCCTTTAATTCATCTTTTCTCTCTTCAATCTCCACTATATTATTTGTCTTACAATCATCCAAAATTTTTACCGGCTTAAAAGGGTTTTCCCGGTAATTTTTTACTGTCTGCAAAATTTCTTCCGGAGAAATACCTATTATTCTGCTTAACCTTTCACTCAGTTTTTCTAAATCATCGACCTCTGCCGGGATTATAGAAACTACTACTGCCGGACGATTAGTAACCAACAATTTTTCCTGGCGGTCATAAATCCTGCCCCGAGGGGCATCTTCTACCAGGGAACGGATACAATTCTCTACCGCTCTTTCCTTAAACTCCTCTCCTTTAATCATCTGCAAATACCATAAACCGATAACTAATATTAAAAAACAGATGACCATAAATATCAATAACCAATTTAGCCGTTGTTTCACTTCTTCTGGAATTGTAGAAGATTCCCTCATAATTGCTCCTCAATTTTAATGGCAAAAGTTAACCAAAGGTGCCAGGCACCTTTGGGAAACTTTTTTATTTTTATTCTTTAATCATCTGGAAAAGTTTATTTATCGCTAAAAAAATAAAAGGTGATAGCAGGCTGCTATATAAAGCCTCGGGAAGGGCTATCTGTTTTAAGCTCCAGGCCAGGTTATATTCGATTCCAAATGCGCGTAATAGCAAAAATATTAAAATACTTTGCATAAATGATGCAATAAAAGTTATTACCGGAATAATAAATAATATATGTTCATGAAATATTTTTTCTTTTAAAATTCCACAGGTAAAACCTATCACCGTCTTTGCCAAAGCATTTATTCCTAAGAGGCTGATAGAAAAGATATCCTGCAAAAGGCCTGAAGCAAATCCGGAGATAGTCCCTTCTTTTTCTCCCTTCAGCAAGGAAAAAACTACTACTACTACCATTATCAAATCAGGTTTTAACCCCAAAATGGTAACCGAATTAATAAGGGTAAGTTGAATTACTAAGGCAGCTACAATTATTGCACCTTTAAGCAAAATTTTCATCAGCTATCTCCTTATTTAATTGATTAATTAGAAAAACGGATATTGATATAAAATAAAGAGTGATACTTGTCTAAGATATATTGAGGAGAATTTAATTATTTTAACATTTAGGACTTTAGAAATAAGCAAATAGAACGATCGGTAATATTATAATTCTATTATCTATAGCCATTAAGAGCCATTAAGATAATGCATTAATACTAAAATACTAAATTAATTACTATTTTATACTTCTATTATTTTTGGGCTATTTCAATTAATTATCATTTACTTATTAAGCATTATCTATTATCGATTATTATTCTACTTCTTTTAGAGAATAAACTATTTTCCCTACAATTACCAACCAGATAAAGTAAAAAAGGGCTAAAACTCGGAAAGCCCTGTTTGGCTGCTTAATCGATCTATAAATCCATTCCATTCCGTGTCTTTGCATCCATAATGGTGCCCGCGGTATCCTGCCGGAAAGGACGTCGAAACTTCCACCTACCCCTATACATACTGGTACATCTAATTTCTCTAAATTTTTATTAATCCACTTTTCTTGTTTGGGCACACCCATACCCACCAGCAATATATCCGGTCTCTTTTCTTTGATCTCGGTAATAATCTCTTCTTCCTCTTTATTCCTAACGCTATTACCATTTTTAACATCTTCACAATTTTGAGAATCTTCACAACTAAAATAACCATGATGAGTTCCAGCTATTTTTATTCCCGGATATTTCTTGGTTAAATTTAAGGCAGCCTCACTGGCCACACCAGGATAAGAGCCTAATAAATATAGGGAATACCACTTCTTGGCAGCCAATCGGCATATGTTATGTATTATGTCTATACCGGTTACCCTTTCAGGTAAAGGATAATTTAGAGTTGTGGTAGCCCATAAAATACCTGCTCCATCAGGGGTAACCAAATCTGCAGATTTTAATATGGAGTGATACCCAGGGTCTTTCCTTGCTCGCAATACAGCCAAAGTATCCGGAGTAACAATCTGATGAGGTTTTTTAGATACAATAAATTCCTCTATTTTTTGAATAGTTTCTTGATTATCTCCCTGGTCAATTCCCACCTGAAAGAGTTTTATGCGGCTAGTTAAAATATCTCTTCCGATAATCAATTCCTCTGACCGAACCTTATTCTTCAGTAATTCAAAAACCACCCAGCCAAAAGCAGTCAGGGTTAACAGTAGATAGAAATTCTGGTATATAGAAATAATAAAAGCTGATAAACTTAAGTAGAGAGAGACCCCGATAATAGTTAAATTCGCTCCTTGAGCCGAAAATCCATAAGATTGCAGTTTCTGGCGTAACCTGCTCCTGCTCCCGCTCTCTGAAAATAATGGAAATTTTCCTATACCCGGGATTGAGCTTTCCTGACGGGCATAATTAGCCACAATAGAATAAGAGCTGTCTATAATCGGTACGCCTAAAATTAAAAGAGGAATCAATAAAGTTAAAGCTGCTGTACTCTTGGATACACCCACAATAGCAATCACTGCTAATATAAATCCAAAAGACATATAATAGGAAGAAAATTTCCCTCGAGGGACATATTTGATAAAAATAAATGAAATCGCCGCCATAATCAAAGATAGCGCTTCTGCTAAAATTAATCCCTGTCTCTGGACAATAGAGACCACTAAAAAAGTGAGGGAAGCGATAAAGACAATATAGGGAGTGATGTCTCCCAGTTCATCTGCCTGGCCGATAGAATTAGTAATGCTTATCAGCCAGATTATGGTTATGGGGATAGATAAATAGCTAAGATAAAGATACCCTCCCGATGAGGAGGAAGGAGCTCGCAAAAATTCTATTTTAACTCCAGAATAAATTATAATTAAAGAAATTAAAACTTGAAATATTAATTTAACCCCTGTGGGAAGCTTTCTCTTTCTGTCTACCCTCCCCAAGATGACCATCAGCACACTACATATAACGATACCTGCAATTTTAAACACCATTCCAGTTTCTAACATATAAATATATTATCCTTCATTATTTCTTTTTATTTCTTTTTATTTCTTTTTTATCCTTATTTTGTCTTATCTTTCTGTTCTTTCTGTTTTTAACCTTTTTTCTGCGTAATCCAATTATCTTAATACGACAAAAGCATCCTAAATTCCTTCTTTTTAGGATAGATTTTTAAAAATAAAACTAATTAGTGAATATTCTCTTTAAACCAGCGAACTGTCTTTTCTAAACCCGCTGAAAAGGCAAACTGTGGCTGCCATCCTAAAACATCTTTAATTAAGCGGCAATCCAAAATATTCTTCCTTAAATCCCCTGCCCTGGGAGGCCCATAATACGCCGGATGAGGAAATTTTATAATCTCCTTTAAAAGATAAAATATTTCATTTACCGAAACTCCTCTTTCGGTCCCCAGATTGAAGCCATTAAGTTTAATTCCAGCTTTAGGTTTGGCATCAGATTCTTTTTTTTCTTCTTCTTTGGTTTTTTCCTTTCCTTCTTTCTGAACAACTCTAAATAATTTTACCATATTTTGAAGGGCGAGTAAATTGGCTTGGGCTACATCTTCTACATAAATATAGTCTCTGATATATTCTCCGTCACCATTTATAGTAGGAATCTCGCCTTTTAGCATCTTTTCTATAAATATAGCGATAACCCCGGCTTCACCATAAGGATCCTGACGGGGTCCATAGACATTTCCATACCTTAAAGATACGTAATCAAGATTATAATTTTTCTGGTAAAAATCAAGATAATGCTCGATAGCAACTTTACTAATTCCATAAGGTGATTGTGGCCTGAAAGGGCAATCCTCACTGATGGGAAAATGCTCTGGTTCTCCATAAATAGTCCCTCCACTGGAGGCAAAAACTATTCCCTTAACCTGGTGATTAACGCAGCATTGCAATAAATTCAAGGAACCAAGGATATTGGTTTGAGCATCAAATAAAGGGTCTCTTACAGAAAAAGAAACACTGATCTGAGCGGCTTCATGGCATACATAATCAGGTTTTTCCTTCTTAAACACTTTAGCTAATCCTTTTTGGTCGGTGATATTTAATTTATAAAACCGTGCCTTTTGGTTGATATTCTCCTCTCTGCCGGAAGATAAATCATCAACTATCACAACTTTATAATTATTCTCGATGAATAAATCCACAATGTGTGAACCGATAAAGCCCGCCCCGCCGGTAACTAAAACGGTGGCCTTTTCATTTTCACTTACTTTTTCTTTCCTCTTTTTTAACTTCATGTTTCTTTTCCTTTCTGCCACAAAAAGTTTCCCAAAAGTGCCAGGCACTTTTGGGAAACTTTTTACACTAGACTGCTAAAATAAGGGCGATTACGCTGCAGATGGCACTTATTCCCCATAAGATAAACACCACATTCTTATGTGCTATCCCCCTGGTTAAAAGTCGATGGTGGAGATGCCCTTTATCAGCCTGGAATATAGGATAATGGCCCCGGTATCTCCTCCAGATAGCAAACAGGGTATCAACAATAGGTAGAGCCAGAATAATAATAGGAATTAAAATAAAAAAGGCATTCCCACTGTTTAATACCCACAAAGCCCCCATAGAGGCTAACATGAAACCGGCAAAGGTACTTCCGGAATCTCCCAGAAAGATTTTAGCCGGGTAAAAATTAAATCTTAAAAAAGCCAACATGCTTCCCACCAGGGCAATAGATATAAGACTGAGAGCCTCTAAATTTTGTCTTAAGCCTAAAATAAGAAAAGTTACTGAGGCAATAAGGGAAATTCCACAGGCCAGCCCGTCTAAACCGTCTATCAAATTGATGGAATTAGTTACTCCCACTATCCAGAAGATTAAAATAGGATAAAGAAGATAACCTAACAGATCAAAAATTTTTAATTGATTAACTATAAAACTATTTATTAAATCACTGTTATGTATAATCACTATTAAGGCAGGAATCATTTGAATAATGAATTTATGCTTGGGAGAAAGGTCTACTATGTCATCTACCACCCCTAATAACAATATGATTACCCCGCCTATCAAGAGGGCTTTAATCTGTCCTTCTATCTGTACCACAAAGAGTAGACTCAGTAAAAATCCAAAAAAAATAACTATCCCTCCCAAATTGGGGATAGCTTCCTCGTGTATTTTACGATGACCGGGCATGTCCATCATATTTTGTTTTTTCCCTACCCGAGCCATATAGGGAGTTAAAATATAAGAAACTATAAAGGCAATTACACCAACTTCTAGATATTTCAAATAGATATTCTCCTGTTTATTATTAATTCACCAATATACCAATGTACCTATTTACCGATTGATCGATTCTCCAATTTTCCAATTTACCGATTAATCAATTTAATCAATTCATTGATTCGCAAATTATTAATTTATTTGGCTAATTCTTTCTTTAAATCTTCTATGCAGGCTACTGGTGAAGGGTCAACCTGATTTAATATTGCTAAATAATAGCTCGCCAGATCGCCTAAGAAAATTAGTGAAAACATGCGGGACATTTTCCCTTTACCTTTGGTAGGGCAAACTATAAACTCGGCTACTTTGTCTTCGATAATCTTGCGGGTAATTTTCCGTCTCTGTTCTACCCTTAAAAGCCCTTCTTTGTCTTGAAGATAAATAATTTTGACCTGTCGGTTTATTTTATTTTCTATTTCATAGCCCACTATTTCGTTATGGTCAAGTTCGGGAAATACATTCCAAAAACAGGGCCATTTACTATTTTCGTTTATCTGGGTCTTCCAGCGCATCGCCACTGCCCCTAATAATCCTTCAGAACCGTAAACCAGGGGCAGATGCTGATACAGGCTCAGGGCCACCTTCTTGGCTAAATTGTTTTCGCTGGGAGATTTAGCACAATATTCCCTAGAAAGGTCTTGTAAAATGCTGATTGTCTCTTCTATCTCGCTGCTTCTTTCCTTTATCAAGC
The DNA here is from genome assembly GCA_018819665.1 of bacterium. Classification (GTDB taxonomy): domain Bacteria; phylum Atribacterota; class Phoenicimicrobiia; order Phoenicimicrobiales; family Phoenicimicrobiaceae; genus Sediminicultor. The sequence goes on along the minus strand of JAHJOY010000130.1, from coordinate 3,854 downwards.
CCAGCCTTTCTAAAGCTTTTAATATCGGAAAGAACAGATAAGAAATGGCGGCTCGAGGCTGAATTCCTGCTGGAACTTTAATCACAGGAAAGTTATTCTCTTGGGAAAGGACCGCTAATTTACCCCCTGAAGTTAAAGCAATGATTCTGGCTTTGGCTTCCAAGCATTTCTTCAAGGCAGAGATAGTCTCTTCGGTATTTCCCGAATAACTGACGGAAAAGACTAAAGAATTTTCATCTACAAATTTAGGTATATCATAGCCGCGAATGACTACTATAGGAATTGATAATTCATCGGCTAAATAATCAGATAATAGATCCCCGCCAATGGCTGAACCACCCATTCCCAATACCACGATATTTTTAAAATTCCGGGTGGTAGAGTCAGGGGCAGAAAAAGAACTAGAGGCAGAAGTAGGTGAAAAGTTTGTAGGAATAGAAAATTCTTCTCCTAAACGCAAAGCATCTCTCATCTTCTGCGGAAATTCCTCTAACAGCTCTATCATGTTATCCTTATCCAGCTTAGAAAAATCTCCATCTAATATATCTATATTGTCGTTTTTGTTTTTTCTTGTCTCTCCCATAGCTCATTCCTCCCCATATTTTAGCCTATCTTTCTATATTTTATAACATACCACACAACCTTTTTTCAAGCAAGCACAAAAATAACAAATTTTGTACCAGAAAAGTTTCCCAAAGGTGCCAGGCACCTTTGGGAAACTTTTGGTAAAATTGGTGCCAGGATCCACTGGAAATGTTCATCTAAAAGGTTTGGGGTTCAATTAAATAATTTTCAAATATAATAGCACCAGTTTTATTATTAACATTATCCCAATAAGCCCAATCGCTTGAAAGATTGGCATTATTAGGATTTCCAGGATATTTAGGTCCATCGTCATCTCCCCACCAGTTATATTTGGCGAAAATATTGTGATTGGTCATATTGATAATCCCGTTGGAAGTGTTACCTGTGATATTATTCTTTCCGATTCCACCTTTAGCTCCTCCTCCTATATCCGGATTAGTAGTATCGCTATATTTTTCACCAACCCTTATCCCATAACTATTAGTTCTGATCTCATTTTCCCAAATTAATAATGAAGAACTTTCCCGACAAAAAATGCCAGAATCATAATTATCATATATATTATTCTTTTTTACCTCAAGAGATACATCGTTAGAAGCCTTGATTCCACAATTGCTATTCCTAATGATATTACCCTCAATAATGCCCGAACCTGCTCCTGTAACTTTTATTCCGTTCAGAGAATTTTTACATATCTCATTATTATAAACATATATTCCTGAGGGATAATCATCGCTTATTCTTTGATAGAAAATTCCACTATCCTGGTGATTTTGGATTAAATTTTCTGATATTTCAATTGAAGAAGATGAATCACTATAGATTCCAATATCTGTATCTGATTTGCCATCAATAGTAAATCCAGATATGGTGACATCGTCAGCCGAAACGGTAATTAAATTCCCCGTATATCCGAGTCCGATTATAAAAGTAGATTCCTTTCCAGCCCCCCGGAGATCAATTCCTTTATTTATTATCAGCTGTTCATTATAAGTCCCTGCGGCCACCACAACCGATTTTCCAGAGGCAACTGCCTCTATTCCTTCGGTTATAGAATTAAATGGATGAGTTTGGGTTCCATCTTCTATTCCGCTGGTGTTCCCTATATCTACATAAATATTGGGGTCATATTCTATTATCGTGAGTATTGCGGAGCTTTCATTACCGGCGGCATCGCGGGAAGTAACCGAGATATTGTTATTACCCTCGGAAAGATTATAAGAATAAGACCAGTCGGTTGATGAATTAAGAGAAACTACTTCTACCCCATTTAACCAAATAGAAGTATTAGTTTCTTTGGTTCCGAATAATACCTGAATCGAGACATTAGTAAGAGCAATAACCTCATTTAAAGTAGGAACTGTTGGAGAAATAGTATCTAATATAATTTTTACAGTAGCTTCGCCACTTTCATTCCCTGCTGAATCTTGAGAAGTAATGGAAATATTATTCTCGCCTTCAGAGAGGTTAAAATCGTAAGTCCAGGTAGTGCTAGAATTTACAGGAATTACTTCTATATTATTAATCCAAATAGAAGTATTAGTTTCTTTGGTACCAGAAAGGGTCTGAGGTGAAATGTTCGTCGGAGAAACTACAGCATCTAAAGTTGGTGCTACTGGATTAATTGTATCTAATACAATAATTGCAGTTACCGCAGAACTTTCGTTACCAACAGCATCGCGAGAAGTAATCGAAATATTGTTGGTTCCTTCAGAAAGATTATAAGAATATGACCAATCTGTAGATGAATTAATAGAGACAACTTCTGTATCGTTAATTAAAATCGAAGTATTAGCCTCTTTGGTGCCAGATAAAGTTTGAGAGGAGATGTTAGTTGGTGAAGTTACAGTGTCTAAGCTGGGAATTGCTGGTGCAGAAACATCTAAAATAATATTAGCATTTATTTCGTTACTCTCGTTTCCTGCGGTATCTTTTGAAATAATTAAAATACTATTTTCTCCTTCAGTAAGTTCAAAATCATAAGACCAGGTGGTTTCAGAATTTACAGATATTACTTCTGCTCCGTTAACCCAGATAGAAGAATTAATCTCTTTATTGCCACTTAATAACTGCGTGCAAATATTAGTGGGTGAAATAATATTGTGCAAAGTAGGAGTTGCGGGAGGAATCGTATCTAAAGTAATACTATTGTTAACTGCTGTACTTTCATTACCAACAGCATCACATGAAGTGATTAAAATATTGTTCTCGCCTTCAATAAGCGCGAAGGAATAGGACCAATCTGTAGATGAATTAATAGAGACAACTTCTGCATCGTTAATTAAAATCGAAGAATTAGCCTCTTTGGTGCCAGATAAAGTTTGAGAGGAGATGTTAGTTGGTGAAGTTACAGTATTTAAGGTAGGTTGGGCAGGAGGGGTAATGTCATTTATTGTTATATTCCACTGTACATAATCTTGTAATTCTCCGTCGCTCACTAATACTTTTACTCTTTTCTGACCATAATCTCCATAGCCAGCAGAATAAATCCAGCTGCTTTTTGAACCATCTCCTGAAACGGTAGAATCTAATACTAATTTCCCATCTAAAAACCATTGGAAACTTAAAGTGGACTTTAAGTCAATATCGTGGGCTTGAACTTCAAATTTTATTGAGTCCCCTTCATTTACTCCAACATTTAAGCTGCCAGGGAAATAAGAAAAAATTTGTGGAAGATTATTCATATTGGAAACTTCAATTTTAAAACTCTGAGTTACGCTGTGTTTACCATCAGAAATTTCAACCACTACCTGGTGAATTCCTACCTGGTTATTGGTCGGTGCCCAGGTTATTAAACCATTTTCACTGTTAATGCTCATCCCCTCTGGACTGAGGACAAGAAGATAGGTTAAGCTATCTCCTTCGGGATCGTTTACTTCTAACTGATAAAAATATTGATTATTTTCTGTAGCAGTGATAATAGGTTCAGAAATTATAATCGGTGCTCCATTTAAAAAGGGGGGAATGGCTGTTAAATTTAAGCAGCCTACCATTGCTGTTACTACAATTAATCCAAACAATATTATAAAAAGCTTCTTCATTATTTAGTATATATCTTTCTTCAAATATTTTTAATTCTCATTCTCAAAAGAAATCAGCTTTGTGACCTAGAATAACAAATTACACTTTTCTTTTTTTCACAGTTTCTTTGGTTTTTATTTTTTTAAACAAACAAAATTAATTATACACTATTTCTTTTTAAAACTCCAACAAAATTTTATTTAAGTCTGTGTCAACTCTTTGGGGGTAGTTTTCTTTGGTGAAAAAAT
>JAHJOY010000129.1 GCA_018819665.1 bacterium | reverse complement strand
TGCAAATCCTTATGTTTGCCTTGATAAATATTATAATGACTGTAAGCCTGAATTTAATTAATGGATTTACCGGTCAATTTTCTATTGGTCATGCAGGTTTTATGTGTATCGGAGCATACACTTCAGCTTATTTTACTACTATTCTATTTAATGCAGCAAAAATGGCTTATTTTCCTCAATTAGCACTTTTTATTTTTTCTCTGATTATTGGAGGATTAATGGCTGCTTTTGCCGGATATCTCATCGGATTACCCACTTTAAAATTAAAAGGAGACTATTTAGCGATAGTAACTTTAGCTTTTGGTGAGGTAATTCGCTCGATTGTTCGCAGCTCTGATGAGATTGCTGCCTTTTTAAACCAAATAGGGTTAGTTAGATTTTCAGAAACTATTGCTAAAATAAGTGGACCCCGGGGACTATCCACTATACCAAATCTTTCTAAATTCTGGTTAGTATACCTTATCACCATATTATCAGTTATCATAATGCGTAATTTTATTTACTCTACCCACGGCAGAGCCTGTCTTTCTATAAGAGAAAATGATGTTGCTGCAGAGACTATGGGTATTGATACTACTCGTTATAAAATCATTGCTTTTAGCCTTAGTGCTTTTTTTGCTGGAGTAGGTGGTGGACTTTTTGCTCATGTCTTAAGATTTATTCATCCTGATAATTTTAGTTTTATAAAATCAATTGATTACCTTATCTATCTTTACGCTGGAGGAATGGGAAGTATTACCGGTTCAATTTTAGCCGCTACCGGGCTCACAATTCTTCCAGAATTTTTAAGGATAATTAACTTCCAGCAATGGAGGATGGTTATTTATCCATTACTTTTAATTATATTAATGTTAAGGAAACCGAGTGGTATCTTTGGTAATCGTGAATTTTCGTTTTTAATTCCCAAAAGGAAAGAGGTAAATTAAATGGTGCTTTTGGAATTAAAAGATATGTGTTGCTATTTTGGTGGATTGAAAGCTGTTGAAAAATTTAATACTAAAATCGAAAAAGGGGAATTAGTTGGTCTCATTGGACCTAACGGTGCAGGTAAAACTACTGTGTTTAATGTTATCACCGGGATATATCCTCCCACCTCTGGAGAGATTTTCTTTCAGGAAGAAAACATCGGAGAATTGCCTTCACATAAAATTACTCAAAAAGGAATTGTTCGAACCTTTCAAAATATTCGCATTTTCCCAGCTTTAACTGTTTTAGAAAATATTATCATTGCCTACCACTTTCGTACTCACTATAGTATCTTCTCAGGTATACTAAGAGATGACAATTACCATCAAGAAGAAGAGGAAATGAGCAAAAGAGCTATGGAATTATTGCGCCTTTTTAATCTACATACTTATTATATGAACCCTGCCGGAAGTCTACCTTATGGTGAACAGAGAAAATTAGAAATTGCTCGAGCTTTAGCCACTGAACCAAATATTGTTTTACTGGATGAACCTGCTGCAGGGATGAATCCTTATGAAACTATTAAATTGATGGAATTAATTAAACACATTAAGGAAAAATATGATTTAACAATTTTCCTGATAGAACATCATATGCAATTTGTAATGGGAATTTGCGAAAGAATTATGGTAATGGATTTTGGAATACAGATCGCAGAAGGAACTCCTCAGGAAATACAAAAAAATCCAAAAGTAATTGGAGCTTATTTGGGAGTAGAAAAAAAAGATGTTAAAAATTCATAATTTAGATGTATCTTATGGCCCAATTCGGGCCCTCAAAGGAATCTCTTTCGAGGTCAAAGAAGGTGAAATAGTAACCCTAATTGGAGCAAATGGAGCTGGTAAATCAACAACTTTACGCACTATTTCCAATCTTATCAAACCCAAAAGCGGAAGCATTACTTTTTTAAATGAAGACTTATTGTCTGTACCAGCATATGATTTAGTAAAATTAGGTATAGCTCATGTCCCAGAAGGAAGAATAATATTTGGACCACTGACAGTTCAGGAAAATTTAGAACTTGCTGCATGGGGAAGAAGAGATAAAATAGCAATTCGAGAAGATTTAAATAAAGTTTATGACTTATTCCCCTTAATGAAAGAACGAAAATTTCAACTTGGAGAAACCTTATCCGGGGGAGAACAACAGATGTTAGCCTTGGGTCGTGGTTTAATGGCTCGAGCTAAACTTATGTTGTTAGATGAACCATCTATGGGTTTGGCACCCCTCTTAGTTCAGGACATATTCCGAGTAATACGACAGGTAAACGCTGAAGGCACTACTATTTTATTGGTAGAGCAAAACGCCCATATGGC
>JAHJOY010000128.1 GCA_018819665.1 bacterium | reverse complement strand
CTTAAAAATTAAAATAAGGAGAATGGATAATTACCAATCTAAACCAAGTGTTTTAAATAAAGGAGATATAAAAAATTTACAAAATTATGTCTAAATTTAGTGGAAATGGGGAATATATAATATAAGGAATATTTTTTAATTTAACAACTATTTTATAAAGTTGAAAAAGGCAAACTATCTGAAAGGGTAGGACGCAAAGTTATGGGTCTTAGGCATTTTAATGCTATGACCGCCAGACTACCAACTTTTTTTATTTTAGAGAAAACATATTTACCTAAAAGAAACTCGTAACAATTAATTAATAATATGTAAAAATAAATTACCCAACTAGAGTTTTATAAAAAAAGTAGGTGGTGGAACTATCAATTTAAATCAAAATCCTGAAAACGAAGAACTTAAAAACCTTAAAACTAGCATGATAACTGCTCTTACTATTGGCTACATTATGCTATTGATATTTCTTATTGCTTTTTTAGTTTCGAAATATTTTTTCAAAATTCCTATTCATAATGAACTTTTTTTTCTTAATTCAGGGTGTTTTCTATATATGTATTTGGTTCAATACATCTTAAAAAAAAGAAGAATGAAACCTAAGTTAATAAAAAAAATACATTTTGCTAACTATATCGCAGGTTTGTTATTTGTGACCGGTATTTTCCACTATACAGGCGGTATATTGTGGATTGGTGATATCTTTTTTATTATTACTATACTTTATTCAAGCCTTTTATCTACTCCAAGAGAAGGATTAATTATTGCCCTTTTTGGTTTTACTTGTTACAGCTCGATAGTTTTACTGGAATATTTTGATCTTATTCCATATGTGGGATTTTTTAAATTAACTCCTTACCTTTACAAAGATAGTCAATATGTTATAATTACAACCTTATTAACCGGACTTACATTTTTTTTGATCTTTTTTACCGGGAAACACTTTTCCCAAAGGTTAGAACAAAGAAGTGTTGAATTAGCGAAAGCTAAAAAAGTATTGGAAGAATGGAGCGACAAATTAGAGAAGAAGGTTAAATTGCGAACTCAAGAATTAGAAAAATCTAAAGACAAATTATCTATACTTTATAATATATCACAGGTTATCAGTTCAACATTAAAATTAGATAACATCTTAAAGGTTATATTAGATTTTTCGGTGAAAATAAGTGGTGCTAATAGGGGCTCAGTTATGCTTTTAGATGAAAAGAAGGGCGTCTTCTCTATTAGAGTAGCGCATAATTTAAGTGAAAGAATTATTCGCGAGATTACCTTTACTAAAGATGAAAATACTGTTGGTTGGGTAGTAAAAAACAAGAGGCCCTTATACATTAAAGACTTAGAAAAAGACAAACGTTTTTTAAAAAAAGAGGGGATAGACTATAAATTAAATCAACTTTTAATTATCCCTATAATTATAGAAGGGAAAGTAAAAGGAGTAATAAATTTAGATAATAACACTTCATTTACAGATGATACAATAAACTTACTTAAATCTTTTTCTGAACAGGCGGCAGTTGCCATTAATAATGCTCGCTTATACCAAAAAATTCAGGATAGTTATTTTGAAATAGTAAAGGCACTGGCGCAAGCCATAGAAGCTAAAGACCCCTATACTCATGGTCATTCGGAAAGAGTTATGAAATACTCATTAATGATTGCTCAGAAATTCAGTCTATCTAAAGAGGAGAAAGATTTATTAAGATATGCGGCTATTCTACATGATGTTGGAAAGATTGGTGTGAGGGGAATTATTTTGAATAATCCTAACGGACTAACTACTGAGGAATATGGTGAAGTAAAGAGGCACTCTATTATCGGGGAGAATATTATTAGTCCTATAGAACTGTTACAACCAATCAGACCTTTAATCAGACACCATCATGAATGGTGTAACGGCAAAGGTTATCCTGATGGATTATCTAAAGAAGATATTCCTCTGGGGGCCCGCATCCTGGCCGTAGCCGATGCCTATGATGCCATGAAATCCGACCGACCCTATCGTAAGGCCCTAACCGAAGAAACAGCTATCCAGGAACTTAAACGAGGAAACGGAACTCAGTTTGACCCTAAAATAGTAGAAATATTTTTAGAAATATTAAAAACTAAAAGCTAAAGGAGGGCGGTACTGAAATACCTTTCAGCCCGGTCAGGGAGTACAGTTACCACCCGGTTTCGGCCATTATCTACATGTAAAGCAGCAAAGACATTAGCCCCTGATGAGGTCCCCACCAACAATCCTTCTTCCTTAGAAAGCTGGCGAGTGGTTTCAATAGCTTCTTCATCAGTAACCGTAAATACCATATCTACCATTTTTACATCCAGGACAGCAGGGATAAATCCGTCACCAATACCCTGAATCTGGTG
>JAHJOY010000127.1 GCA_018819665.1 bacterium | reverse complement strand
TGGCGGATTTTTTATCTATAAATAAACTAAAATTTGATAGTTTTTTCTATTATTTACTACCTTTCGCTTACACCGGGGTGTTAATTTTATTGGTGTTTATGCAGCCAGATTTGGGGACTTCGTTAGTATATTTAGCTATTCTTATAATAATGTTGTTTGTGGCAGGGGTTAAAATTAAATATTTAGTTTTTACTTTTTTAGCGGGCTTATCTTCTGTTCCAGTTTTGTGGATTTTTCTAAAAGATTATCAGAAAAATAGATTAATTTTATTTTTAAATCCTAATTTGGATCCTTTGGGGGGCGGCTATAATGTTATCCAGTCGAGGATTGCCATCGGTTCAGGAGGTTTTTTAGGGAATGGAATCTTTAGCGGTCTACAAAGTCAGTTAAATTTTCTACCTGCTCAACACACTGATTTTATATTTTCTGTAGTAGGAGAAGAGTTAGGCTTTGTCGGAACCATCTTATTATTAGGATTATATGCCATTATTTTATGGCGGGGAATAAAGATTGCTTTAGAGGCCAGAGATTTATTAGGAACTTTATTAGCTACAGGTGCGGTGTCTTTCTTATTTTTTCATATAGTAGTGAATATTGGAATGGCTATGGGGATGTTGCCAGCCACAGGACTACCCCTGCCTTTTTTAAGTTATGGGGGAAGTTTTATGATATCTAACTTAATAGCGATAGGAATATTGCTAAATGTGGAATTGCATAAGATAAAGTGGTAAAATAATTGGCCCATTGGCCAATTATTTTAGTCGTTAGTGAATAGTCGTTAGCATTAAAACACAGGTTTCCAGTTTTTAGTTCTTGGTTTATAGTTTTTAGATAAGAAACAGAATAAGAATCCAGCGAAAAACTTAAAGCGAAAAACCATAATTAAAAACTCAAAACTTTTTTCGTATATCGTATTGTGTATTGCGTATTGCGTGAAGAAAATTAGGATTCAGATGTAGGGGCACGATACATCGTGCCCCTACATAATATATAATGGAAAAAGGAGAACAGATTCCCATTTTCATGGGAATGACATAAAAAGGGCGTATAGCAATACGCCCCTACTTCTTTATTCCAAACTTGAAACTCGTAACTAGCAACTTGTAACCTGTAACTTGTAACGAATTACTCATGACGTATTACTTGAATATACTATATTAACTAACTGACCGGTAGACTGGTAGACCGGGTAACTGGTAAACTGGCTAACCGGCTAACCATTCTTGCGAGATACGATTTACGATTCACGAGATACGTATTTATGTAATCAGCTAACTAACCGAGGAGAGAAGAGATTGGATATTAAAAAAATATTATTTGAAGAGATATTGGATAAGGTAGAAAAACCGGGGAGGTATACCGGTAAAGAATTTAATGAAATAGTAAAAGAAGAGGATATATCCACAGTTAAAATAGCATTTACCTTCCCTGATTTATACGAGATCGGGATGAGTTATTTGGGATTTAAAATACTGTATGAGATTATTAACAAGAGAGACGATGCTCTAGCTGAGCGAGTTTTTTCACCTGCGGTGGATATGGAAAAATTGCTGAGAGAACGACAGATACCCGTTTTTTCTTTAGAGACCTATAGACCTTTAAATTCTTTTGATATAGTTGGATTTACTATCCAACATGAATTATGTTATTCCAATATCCTAAATCTTCTCGAACTTGGGCATATACCTTTAAGGTCGGAAGAGAGAAAAGAAGATGATCCCCTGATTATTGCCGGTGGACCAGGGGCCTTTAACCCGGAACCCTTATCCTGTTTTATCGATTTATTTGTAATCGGAGAAGGGGAAGAGATTGTCGGTGAAATTATAGAAGTTTATAAAAGATGGAAAGATAAAAAACCGAGCCGAGCAAAACTTTTAGAAGAATTAGCCCGGATAGAAGGGATTTATGTTCCGTCTTTCTATGAAATAACTTATTTTAAAGACGGAAGGGTTAGATCGGTTACCCCTAAAAAAGAAACCTATTATTCAGTAATCAAAAAACAGATTATTTCTGATTTTGATAAAGTAGCATATCCTCTTTTCCCCATTGTTCCCAATATCGATGTAGTTCACGATAGAATTACCTTGGAAATTTTTCGGGGGTGTACCCGGGGATGCCGCTTTTGTCAGGCAGGGATGATTTACCGCCCGGTAAGGGAAAAATCAGTCAATACTTTAATTGGATTGGCTGACGAAATTCTTGCCCATACCGGATACGAGGAGATATCCTTGTCCTCTTTAAGTTCGAGCGATTATAGTGAAATAAAGAGCTTGATTACTAAATTGGTAGATCGATTTGAAGAAAAAGGCGTGGGGGTTTCTCTGCCTTCTTTAAGGATAGATTCTTTTTCTGTTGCTTTAGCCCAGCAGGTTCAAAGAGTAAGGAAGACCGGTATTACCCTTGCCCCGGAGGTAGGAACTCAAAGGTTAAGGGATGTGATAAATAAAAATGTTCTGGAAGAGGACCTGTATTCTTCGATAAAAGCAGCTTTTGAGGGAGGGTGGAGGAAGATAAAACTTTATTTTATGGTCGGTTTGCCCACCGAAACCGAAGAAGATGTGGAAGGGATAATAAGGCTGGTTAGTAAAGTTGATCACATGGGAAGAGAGATAATCGGAAGGAAGATAAATATAAATATTAGCGTATCTGCTTTTGTGCCCAAACCCCATACTCCTTTTCAATGGGAAGCCCAACAAGAGAGGGATATCTTATCTAAAAAAATAAGATATTTGAAGAATAGATTAAATTGGAGGAACATTTCTTTCAGTTACCCGGATATTGACCATAGTTATCTGGAAGCAGTATTTGCCCGAGGAGATAGAAGGTTAGGTGAAGTATTAGAAAAAGCTCACTATCTGGGATGTAAATTTGATGCCTGGAGAGAACAGTTTAATTTTGAAGCCTGGCAGCAGGCCTTTAATGATTGCGGACTTAATATGGAATTCTATGCTAACAGAGCGAGAGAGGAAGATGAGATTCTACCCTGGGACCATATCTCCTGTGGAGTTAAAAAGGAATATCTGCTTGAGGAGAAGGAGAAGGCTTTAAGAGGAGAAACAACTCCCGATTGTCGTTTTGAGGATTGTACGGGGTGTGGAGTGTGTTAATCAATTGGCTAATTAGCCAATTGATTAAGTTAGTTGGTTAGCTAGTTAACGGTAACCAATTAACCAAAGAAGAGATGCAAATTCATAATTGATAAATGTAAATAAAAGGAGAGTTTTTTATTTGGAACAATTAGTCAGAGTAAAATATTGTAAAGACGGACCTATCGCCTATATTTCCCATTTAAACCTGGCCCAGGTTTTTACCCGAGCTCTAAGAAGGGCAAATATTCCGGTAGTTATATCCAGTGGCTTTAATCCCCGGTTTAGAATATCTTTCGGTCCCCCTTTACCTCTGGGTATCAGCAGCACCTCTGAATATTTAGATATCAGGCTAAAAGAGGAGATAAAAGTCGAGGAGTTAACAGAAAGATTAAATCTGGTTTTACCTCAAGGATTGAAGATATTACAGGCCAAAACAATCCCTTCCTCTGCCGATTCTTTAGTAAAGGTAATCGATAGAGCTTCTTATGTTATCACCCTAAAGATAAAGGAAAAGCTATTAGATTCTGCAGCTAAAAATCAAGAAGATGAATTAAGAAAGCTGAAGCAAGAGATAGAAAAAAATAATAAAAGATTTTTAAATTTGGACGAAATTAACGTAGAAAAGCAGACTAAAAATGGGATCAAAAGGGTTGATATAAAGTCTTCGATTTTAGATATAAAGGTGCAGAATTTTAAAAGCCCGATTTTAAAGCTTAGCTTGGAAATAAGGATAGGGCAGCAGGGAAATTTAAATCCCCGATATGTGGTAAAGGCCTGGATTTCCAATTTTGCAAATAACTTTGATATCATCCAGATATGCCGTGATGGTTTATATGTAAAAGGTGAAGAGGTTATTTAAGTATCAGACAAAAATATAAATAAAAAATATTTTTACTAAATTT
>JAHJOY010000126.1 GCA_018819665.1 bacterium | reverse complement strand
GATGAGGATTTAAAAACAATCATGGAATTGTCATAATGCCTGTTATTATCTCCAATGCTTCTCCATTAATAGGACTTGCCGGAATTGAACAACTTCATAATTTTCAGGAATCTTGCCGGCTTGTTCGCTGAAGAAATGTCAAGAAAGTAGACTTTTGACCCCTTGCTTTCTTGGTTTATGGGATTTCGGATTGAATAGAGATTGTTGTGGAAAGTTAGATGAGAATATATCTTGACACCAGCGCCTTAAGTAGAATTTTTGATGACCAGTCTCAGCCTCGGATATATCTTGAAGCAACTGCTATATTAATAGTTTTTATGCTTATCGAGTTCAGGAATATAGAAATGGTATCTTCTGATATTTTGTCTTTTGAAAATGATAAGAATCCATACAATGACAGGAAGACTTTTGTGAACTCTATATTAAAGAATGCTAATGAAACTCAGACAATAGATGATAAAATACTTATGAGGTCACAGGAAATTGAGGGACTCAATATTAAGGGGCTTGATGCCTTGCATCTTGCCTGTGCGGAAAGATTAAGGGTGGATTATTTTATCACCTGTGATGATAGAATAATGAAGAATTACAAAGGCTCAATTAAGGTAAAAAATCCGGTAGATTTTGTTGCAGGCATACTGCAAAAGGAGGAAAACAAATGATGACGAATGTCCAGAGTCTTCCAGACATAAGGGAACTTAAAACCGAAGTTATAACAGAGATTATCAAAGATTTTGGCATAACAAAGACAGCCTTCTTTATAAGAGAGATGATGTCTCACAAGACAGATTATCTTGAAATTAAGGACAGGCTGTTTGGTGAGAAATCTGCGGCAGAGATCTATGCCGAGATATCTGATTGGAAAAAAGCAAGGAGTAAAGGATAGATACATCAATCCTTTGTGCCTATGAGGGATGCATCAGTTTTTGATGTTTTTGCAGATGGGTTAGGTTCTTTTGCAGGGGCATATTTTTATAAGCATTTCAGTTTAAAGGAGATTTAATAAGATGAAAAAAGCACTTATTACAGGGATAACAGGACAAGACGGTTCTTATCTTGCAGAGTTCTTGCTATCAAAGGGCTATGAAGGTGTTACAATTATGCAAAAGGAAATTACTGATAAGAGGGAGGGAACGAAATATGACTGTTAGATGTGATATAGAAATACCGGAAAAAGTGGTAAGAACGCTCGGCTTGCGCGAAAGCGAAATAAGCGAGATGCTTAAAAAAGAACTTTCAGCTTATTTTTTTGAAAGAAATCTTTTAAGTTTTGGTCAGGCAAGGCAGTTTGCAGGATTATCCGTGTGGGACTTTCTGGGATTTTTAAGAGAAAGGAAAATCCCATTGCATTATGATTTAGCTGAATATGATGAGGATTTAAAAACAATCATGGAATTGTCATAATGCCTGTTATTATCTCCAATGCTTCTCCATTAATAGGACTTGCCGGAATTGAACAACTTCATATCTTAAAAAGGCTATGGTCTGAGATAGTTATTCCAGAGGCTGTTTATAAGGAAGTTGTTATAGAAGGAAAAGGAAAGCAGGGAGCTAATACAATAGAGAAGGCATGTAAAGAATGGATAAAAGTTGTTTCTGTGAAAAACAGGGCTGAGGTTGAAGTATTGCAGACTGTTCTTGATGAAGGCGAGGCTGAGGTTATCACGCTGGGGCAGGAAATACAAGCAGACCTGCTTATACTTGATAATAGAGAGCCGCGCAATTTTGCAAGGACTATTAATCTGAAAGTGATTGGAACGATTGGTGTTATTAGATTAGCATGGATGAAGGGTTTAATAACAGAACCAATCCATGAAATAAACAAGTTATGTTTGAATGGCTTCTGGATAGATGAAAAACTTATTGAACAGATTAAAAAAGATATCAAATAAATGGGATGTGTCCCCAATTAGAAAAACAAAATATAAAGAAGAACATAGCCCTTGCCGGCATTGCAAGCCTTTTTGCAGGGATATTTTTAGCTTTTTTTATGGAATATATTG
>JAHJOY010000125.1 GCA_018819665.1 bacterium | reverse complement strand
AAATAATCTTTCCAGGCACGCCTTCCGCAGATAAACTCCAGACGGATTTTTTCTCCTCTCTTTTCCCATTTAGTAACCTTGATCAGCCCCACTTCTCCGGTTGTCCGACAGTGAGTTCCTCCACAGGCAGAAAGGTCGAAATCTTCCACTTCAATTATCCTTATCTTTCCCGTTTTTTCAGGTACTTTCCTCAAATTTAATCCCTTAAACTCCTCTTCTCCCTCCACAAAATAGCACTTTACCGGTCTATTATCAAAGATAATTTCATTGGCACATTCCTCTGCTTTTTTGGCTTCCTTTTCAGTTAGCTTTTCTTTTGCAATATCCAAAGTACAAACTTCTTCTCCTAAATGAAAAGATACGGTTTCAACACTCCATAACTTCATCAAAGCCCCGGATAAGATATGCTGCCCCAAGTGTTGCTGCATATGGTCAAACCTTCTCTTCCAATCCACCTTTCCGACCACTTCGGAATTTATTTTCTCTTTTAGCTCTTTTTTTAAAATATGAATTATCTCATCGCCTTCTTCTACAACTTCAACAACTGGAACATCCTGGATAACTCCTTTATCGTAGGGTTGGCCTCCAGAGGTAGGATAAAAAGCGGTTTCATCCAGAATAACTGCCGACCGATTATTTATTTTTATCTTCTTCAAGACTTTAGCTTTAAATTCTTTTAAATAAGAATCTTGACAATATAATCTTTCCGTCAATATTTTTCTCCTTTAAATTCCAAAAAATTCCTGTGCAGTCTTAGAAGTAATTTTGGCTACTTTTTCCAAACTAATTCCTTTTATTTCCGCAATCTTTTCGGCAATCAGAGGGATATATTTTGGTTCATTTGGCTTCCCCCGAAAAGGATGTGGAGCTAAATAGGGAGAATCAGTTTCCAAAACCAAGTTTTCCAGAGAAACTTCTTTTACTATAGCTCTAAGTTTTTTGGCATTATTAAAAGTTACTACTCCGCCTATCCCCAGATAATAACCCCGCTCTATACATACCTTGGCCATATTTAAATCCCCGGAAAAACAATGTAGAAGTATCTTTAATCCTTTAGCCTCCTCAGCCAGAATCTTTAAGGTGTCTCGATGGGCCTCACGGTCATGAATAATAAGAGGTAAATTTAATTTCCGAGCCAAACTTATCTGTTTCTTAAAAACCTCCATCTGGCAAGGTAAGGTGCTGTGTTTCCAATAATAATCCAAGCCTGTCTCTCCAACAGCCACTACTTTATCCTTTCTGGTTAATTCTTCTAATTCTTTTAAATTCTCCTCATCTAAAAATTTACTTTCGTGAGGATGAAAACCAATAGCTGCATAAACTCCTTCAAAACGAGAGGCAAATTCCAGGGCAATTTTGCTGGATTCCAAATCAATTCCTATAGTAACCATCTTAGTTACTTTCTTTTCTGCTGCATCCCTTACTACTTCCTGAGTATTCTTCTTTATTAAATCGAGATGGGTGTGGGTCTCCACAAAAAATGTACTAACCTTAATCACTCCCTCTGTTCTTTTATTTAATATTCTACCAATCTTTTGGTCAGTTAACAATTCCTAATTAATCAATAGAATAGCCCAATTCACCAATATAATTATAATAACAACTTGGTCTAAAAATAGTTACCAACCCGACTAACCACTTTTTAATATTTAAGTCTTTGCTTTCTTGAGCTTGACAGCTGTGCCATAGGCCAAAAGCTCAGCGGCACTACCTATTACACTGGTAGTCACAAAACGTATGTTAATGATTGCATCTGCTCCCAATTCTTCCGCCTGAGCTATCATACGGTTAGAAGCTACTATGCGGGCTTTTCCCATCATCTCGGTATACTCAATCAACTCACCACCAAGAACAAGTCTCACTATAGCAGATAAATCTCTTCCAATCCAAATGGCAAAGATAGTATGTCCCTTGACTAAACCTAAATTCTTAGCTATCTCACTGCCCGGTACTTCTGCAGAATTTTGGAGCAATATGCGAGTCTTGGTCTCGCCAGTTGGGAGTTCTTCTTCTTGATCTTTGCCCTTTTTCTGTTCAAGTGCTACTGTCAGTAAGACCAGCAGGATGCCTCCTAAAAGACAATAGATGGCAATCTTCAACCACCAAGGGAACATGGGACTATAATATACATGCCAGAGTCCTCCCACAAAGATAGCAGTAAAAAGTCCAACTACAAAAGCAAGCGAGCCAATAAATCGGAAAAATTTCATGATTTTTACCTCCTTATCACAAAAAGTTTCAATTTTTAAACTTTAAGCTCGATTTTTACTTTTAAGAATCTATCTATATTATACTACTATATTCGGCAAAATCCTCAAAAATCCTCTTTTTTCAATTAAAAAAACTGAGAGTAAATAGGATTAATTTTAAAAAGTTTTTCTTCAGGTGTAATTTTGGTACTGCTGTTGCTGTTAATATAATCTACTCAAATCTAAAGAAGCGGATAGCTAATAATAATGATATAGTAGAAATTGCCAGGAGCACATAGAAATTAGGAAGAATTTCAGTTATTCCAAATCCCCGGGTAATGATCTTATTAAATCCATTGATAGCCCAGTATTGAGGAGTAAACCGTGCAATATTTTGCATAAATCTGGGGACAATTTCAATCGGCCACCATGCCCCTCCTAACATACTGGTCACCATCGAAATAAGCACCGCAAATGCCCCGGCTTGAGCAGAAGTTCGCACAACAACAGAGAGAAGTGTTCCCAACCCGGTTACTGAAAGGACATAACTTACTACCAGCAGTAAAACTCCCAACGGTAAATTCCCCCAATTTACCTTCAAAACCAACTGACCAAAAAGAATGAGAATCATAAATTGAATAAAACCTACCAAGAAAAACCCCAGCATTTTACCAGAAATAATGGAAAATTTCTCTGTAGGGGTAGTTAAAAGCCGAGCCAGTGTTTTATGGTGTCTTTCTTGCACCATTGCCACTCCGGCAAAACATACCCCCATCATCACAAACATTACCGCAAATCCGGGAGAAGATGCCTCCACCCCTATAGGTATATTTTCATCCCTCTTTTCCACAGATAGAACAACATATTCTATGCCAATCGAAGGTGCAGGCTCAAAAAAGGCATCAGCTTTCACAAAAGCCTCCTCCCATATCCTCTCCTTCTCGTCTTCTAAAACTTCCTCTTCTAATACCACTCTTCTTTCACTAATTTTTTCTACAGTAAAATTTGCCGCCAGAGCATTAATGGAAATTCTATGAGCAGTCTTCTCGATAAGCTCTTCCAGAAAATAGGAGGAGTTCCCCTGGGATTTTAAAATCTCAATTACTACCTGTTCTCTTACCTTAAGTTTTTCTGAAAAATCACCTGGAATTATTAAACCTACAGAAAGTTTTGTATCTTTTACCGAGTTTCTCATTTTATCCTCATCGTCCTCTGCCATTGCTACAATCTTAATGCTCTCTTCTTTTCTCAATATCTCCTCAAATACCTCTCCATAGATTCCTCTATCACTATTTAAAAAACCTACCGGGATTTTTTCATCTCCACCCCCTGTCGTACTCATTGTCCCGATAAGGGTGGTCCAGACAATAGGCATAATAATAAGCCAGATTAGATTGCCTTTATCGCGAAAAGTTACTTTTAAAGAATTAAAGGCTATTACCAATACCTTTTTAATCAACTTTTACTCCTTTCATCCTCAACCTGAAGATACCTAAAGAGAAGAAGACTGTAGCCATACCCAGAAGAACCAAAACTTCCGGAAGGATGGAAACGACTCCTCCTTCCTGATACATCAGCTTAAGGAATCCGTCAATAGCCCATCGATTAGGGGTAAATTTACTCACCATATTCAGCCAATCAGGAAAAGCAAAGGCAGGCCACATTCCCCCTCCCATAAAACCGAATATCATAGCTAATGCTGGCCCTATATTTCCAATCTGTTCTTCGCTTTTGGTAAGGGAGGCTAAAAGTGTAGAAAGGCCTGAGAAGGCTAATACCGAGGAAAAAATCATAATAATAATTCCCAAAATAGAATCTCCCCAATTAACTCGATAAAATATTCTGGTAAAAAATACAATCATCACAAACTGCAAAAGGGCAATCAGAAAAATGCCAAAGAGTTTCCCGCCTAAAATTTCTCTTTCACTTACCGGAGCAACTTTGATTCTCTCCAGAGTTTTATTCCTTCTTTCCTGAAAAATTGTTTCTGCTCCGGCATTTGTAGCAAACAAGATATACATAACCCCCATTCCCACAGCATAGTATTCCATAGCCAGGGGGTTTTTATCCATTCTCTTCTCTGTCTTCTTATCCATCCGAATGAGCTCTTCCATGTTCTCTATCTCCGAAAGCCAGACTGGTATTAATTGTTGAATTTCGGCAGGATTTATCAGATTCTTGGCAACTAAAATTCCCATAGAAGTTCCCAGGATAATCCTTCTCTTTAAAACTTCCAGAGTAAAAGCCTCCACAATATTTTTTATCACTCCTGCTTTAATAGTCTGTTCTGGGTCTGCCAATATCTTTATCCGGGTATCTTCTCCTGTCATTATAGCTTGAGAAAATTCCTTTCCAATAATAACACCGGCAGCAATCTTCCCTTTATTTACTTCATTTATTATCTCTTCCTTACTCTCCACATACTTTATCTTTACCATATCCTTCAGTTGCTCAGACCCAAATACTTCATCTAACAAAATCTTGGAAAATTCTCCATTATCTTCATCAAGAACAGCAATATCTATGGTAAAGGGTGTACTGGTCCATAAAGGCTGAAAGACCATACCCAGTACCAGGATCAAGATTAAAGGCATAACCAACAATATAATAAAAGAAGAGGGGTCTCTGGCCCTTATTTTTACATCTTTAATTCCGATGAGAAAAACCTTTATCATATCAATCCCTCAATTCCTTTCCGGTCAGATGTAAGAAGAGACTTTCCAGGTTTGGCTCTTCCACTTCCACTGATTTAATCCTGATACTATTATTGCCCAATAATTCTATTATTTTAGGCAGAACCTTTCTTCCCTGCAGAGTTAATATTTCAATAGCTTTATCTGCAATTTTCACTTCATCTGTCTCCGAAACTTTTTTAATAACTTCTACAAGTCTCATTTGTACTTCATCAATGGTAGATATCTTTAAAGAATCCATCTTCCCCGCTAAAAGCCTCAATTCATTTTGCGTCCCCTGGGCAATAATCTTTCCCAGGTCCATAACCGCCACCCTATCACATAAAAATTCTACTTCTTCCATATAATGACTGGTATAGAGAATAGTAAGACCGCCTTTATTTAATTTTCTTAATGATTCTAAAATATTAGTTCTGGATTGAGGGTCAACCCCTACGGTCGGTTCATCCAGAATGAGAAGTTTCGGAGAAGGAAGAAGTCCCACAGCAATATTTATCCTTCTCTTCATCCCACCAGAATATTTATTAATTCTATCTTTACTTCTCTCGGTCAATCCCACTACCTGCAGAACCTCATCTACTTTTTCCTTCAGTCTCCTCCCGCTTAATCCATACATTTCTCCCCAGAAAAAGAGATTTTCTCTTGCCGAAAGAGTGGGATAGAGGGCAATGTCCTGAGGGACCACTCCGATTCTTTTCTTCACCTCAATAGGCTCTTTGATTATGGATTTTCCCTCGATATGAGCATCACCTGAAGTAGGAGGAATCAAGCAGGAAAGCATAGATATGGTAGTAGTCTTACCTGCACCATTAGGACCCAAAAGGCCAAAAGCCTCACCCTTTTTGATCTCAAAGCTTACACTATCTACTGCCTTTCTCCCCTCATAAACTTTAGTAAGCTCTTTCACTTCAATTATATTCATCATATCTTCTCCTATATTTTTTCACCAGATTTATACTCTCTCTTGGCTCTTTGGATTTTTACCATAAATTTAAATTTTAGCCAGCCACCTTATCTTAAAATCTGCAATCATGATATATTTTTTTGCTGGTTATTAATTCTTGTATTTTTATATTCTATACTATCTCCTGAAAATCCTTCTTTTTTTAAAATAAAATTATTTT
>JAHJOY010000124.1 GCA_018819665.1 bacterium | reverse complement strand
GCCAGCAGGAATTTGCAAGTCTTTTTAAAAATAGTCCGGAGGCTTTAGTATATACAGATGAGAAGGGTAATATTTTAGACATAAACCCTAATTTTACTCAATGTCATTAACTTAAGAATTCAAGACAAAAAGGACATCGGAAACAACTAAACTAATAGGTGTTTCCGATGTCCTTTTTGTCTTGAATGTAGTGAGAAATACTTTGTAGAATTATTGTATAAATATATTTTATGTGATATCATTGTAGTGAGAGGTGATTTGTTTGTTTATAAAGATTCTTACCAAAAAATATGCTGGTAAAGCTCATTATTATGCTAGTCTAGTTGAAAATAAAAGAGAAAACAACCAGGTAAAACAAACAGTAATAGCTTATCTTGGACCAGTCACCGAAGATCAGATTCCCTATTTAAAAGCTGCATATGCAAAAAAGAAACCTCGTCTTGTTTATGATGACGATGAATCAAAAAGGATGTGATTGTAGTGAGACATTCTAATCTACGTGTTACAATGGATATAAACCATTCGAATACAATTTGTTTTATTGAACATTGTAAGGCAATTAAAGATTCTCATTTTACTAGAAACAGAAAACTTCCATTACATCAACTTCTTCTTTCAATTTTGAGCAGAAAGGGACGTACGCTTACCATGGAGATAAGAAGTTTTATCAAATCAATTAAATCCAAAATCAGCATATCCAAGCCAGGATACCTAAAACAGCGTCAAAAACTGAATCCAGAAGTTTTTCTTGAACTCAGTGATTTCCATGTAAGGAATTTTTACAAAGATACGACTATGGTTCAGAGATTAAAAGGTTATCTTATCCTAGCGGTAGATGGCTCATCTGTTAATGTGCCAAATACTGTCCAAAACGTAGAATTATACGGAAATGCATCGCACAAAAATGCCAAGCCACAAGCGCAGCTTGGAATATCATGTCTTTTTGATGTACTAAATAAAATGATTATTGATTGTACTATTAATAAATGGAAATTTAGTGAACGGAATCAAGCGCTTTTACATATTGATAAATGCAACTCTATTACAGGCAAGAAACCTCGAATAGTAATTTTTGATCGAGGATACCCCTCTGGTGAATTTTTTATTGACTTGATGGAACGCAATGAAAGCTTTTTAATACGAATTGGAGCAACTGTATTCAAAAAAGAACAGCTCGCTATGACTGCCGATGATGAATATGTCAATATTATGTTTGATAAATCCAGATTATCTCCACATAAAGGAAGGTCAACAGCTGACAAATTAGCAAAGACAGGTTCTATACAATTAAGATTCGTGCGATTTGAATTAGATAATGGTAGCATGGAATATTTGGCTACGAATCTTCCAATGGAAGAATTCAATACCTCTGAAATTGTATATTTATATAGATTACGCTGGGAAATAGAAACTGCATATAATGTGTTAAAGAATAAGCTTTTTATTGAAAATTTTACAGGAACCAAGCCTATTATGATTGAACAGGATATTTACGCTACGGTATATTTATGCAATGTTATGCATGATATTCTTCTAGATGCTAAGTTAGAGTTTAATATTAAAAATCATCAAAAATACAAGTATAAAATGGAGATTAATAAAAATATTGCTATTGGAATTATGAAGGAAGAATTAATTCGCTTTATACTGGAAGAGGATAAGGGAAGGAAAAAAGAGATGTTTGATGAAATTATAGTAGAAATATCAAGTAACATCCTTCCGGTACGTAATGGACGACATTATGAACGCACTAAGGGGCAATTATCTGGTACTTATTCAAATGTAAACAAAAGAAGTTTTTAGAATATTCAAACAGAATTGAAGAATAGATACAAATGACAAATTCCTTCTAAAGGTATGTTCAAAAAAAGTAAGCGTTTTGAAAAAACCATTACGGATTATTCAAAACGCTTACTTTAATCTCTGTTAGGGTCTAATTCCCCGCAGCTTGCTGAGATAAGATAGAAACAGACCCGATTGGAGATACCCCGTCAGCTTGTTGCGGGGAGATTCATTAATACGTACACCTTAAGTTAATGACATTGTTGTAAATAAGGCTTTTAGAAGGCAAAAAAATGGGGACTTCTTTTGTGCTCCTGCATTTAGTGCAAGACAAAAAGTAAAGTCTGTCCCCTTCTTTCCTAAAAAATGCTAAAACACTTACAAACAAAGGGCTTTTGTCATTCCGGTCAGTCTTTTTTTGTCATTCCGGTCAGTCTTTTTTTGTCATTCCCGCGCAAGCGGGAATCCAGCATTTTCTTAAGAAATTTTCTATATCATCAACCGGATACCCTGATTTAGATCCAATTACAAAATCG
>JAHJOY010000123.1 GCA_018819665.1 bacterium | reverse complement strand
TTTATTAAAATTAGATAAAAATTTTTATTTTTTATTGGAGAGGAGCGCTCAACAATCTTCCTCTTCACTATATACTATATACTCGATACTCGATACTTTCTTTTTTAACTTGACTTGATAAAAATACAAAAAGGAATATAATTAAGAAAAATTACCAATTAAGGAGGGGATAACCTTGAAAATAAAAGAAGTTATGATCCCAGACCTAACTTCCGTATCTGCCGATACTCCGATAAAAGAGGTTGTTAAGATTATGAGCCAACAGCGTATGGTGGGGTTACCGGTTGTAGACAGTGATCAAAATGTCATTGGAATAATCACGGAAAGTGATATTACTAAAGCTAGCTTGCCGGGCTATTATAAAGAATTACAAAATCCATCTTTTCTTCCTGATTTCGACCAGTTTTCCCAGCAAGCTAAAAAAATTGCTCATCTACCGGTAAGAGATTTTATGACCACTACAGTCTATTCGGTGGAAGAGGATACCAGCCGAACCGAGGCAGCAAATTTATTATTCAGAAAACAACTAAGGATAGTCCCGGTAGTAAGAGCAGGTAAATTAGTAGGAATATTGACCCCTTCATGTTTGTGTAAAAATGCAATGGAAGAAGATTAGATCGGGAAAGGAATAATCAATGAATCAAACACTTATAGCCTTAATAATATTTATAACTACTCTTATATTTGCTAGCCTGGAAAAGATTAACCGCACGGTGATTGCCTTAAGCGGAGGCCTTCTTTTTATACTGTTAAAAATATTGAATCAACAGGAGGCTTTTTTGGCCGTAGATTTTAATACTATTGGCCTATTAACCGGAATGATGGTTATGGTCTCTATAATCAAAAGAACTGGTCTGTTCCAATATCTGGCGATTAAAATATCTAAACTCGCTCACGGAAATATCTTTTACCTCTTGTTTTTTCTGAGTATTATTACCGGCATCCTATCCTCCATCCTGGACAATGTCACCACCATAATACTAATTGTCCCTATAACTTTAGCTATCTGTGAAAACTTAGAAATATCCCCTGTGCCTCTGGTGCTATCTGAAATATTCGCTTCTAACATAGGAGGAGCGGCAACCCTTATCGGTGACCCTCCTAACATAATAATTGGAAGTGCAGCCCATCTATCCTTTATGGATTTTATTATAAATCTCGCTCCTTTCGTCCTGATTTTATTAATTCTCTTGCCCTTCTTTGTCGGACTATTTTATAAAAAGGAAATGTCGCAAAATGTTAAGGAAGCCTGGGAGAGAGTGGAAAAATTCGATGAAAATAAAGCAATCGAAGACCCCGTATTATTAAAAAAATCTATACTTGTCTTTTTATTAACCATATCAGTCTTTATCTTCCATCATAATTTAGGTTTAGAAGCAGCTACAGTGGCTTTAGCAGGAGCAACTCTCTTACTTTTAGTCAGCGATGTAGACCCGGCAGAAACTTTCTTAGAAGTAGAGTGGTCTACTCTCTTCTTTTTTATCGGACTCTTCGTGGTGATAGCAGGAGTGGAGAAAGTGGGAATCATTCAATGGTTGAGCAACAAAATTATTACTCTAACTAAAGGAAATTTTACCATTACCACTCTGGCGGTTTTGTGGGTTTCGGGAATCTCCTGTTCTTTTATTAATAATATCTCCTATACCATCTCTATGGTCCCGGTAGTTCATAATATCGGGGCAGCAACTTCATTTAACCTCAACCCTGTCTGGTGGGCCTTATCCTTGGGAGCCTGTTTAGGAGGGAACGGAACCTTTATAGCGGCTGCCGCCAATTTAGTGGGAGTAAATATATTAAAAAGACAGGGCTGGATAATAACCTTCAAAGATTTTTTTAAAATCGGCCTTCCGATTATGTTAATATCTATTGTTCTATCTTCAGTCTATCTCTTCTTAAGGTATTTATTATAATACAAAAAAGGGGACAGGCTACTTTTTATTCCATCTCTTCGCTTAAATTTAATTTATCTTTTTTAATGTGCTGATAACATCGGTCCCCAACCTTGCAAGCTTCTTATAACTATGATGTCCATTGGCAACCAGTAAACAATCGCACCCCATATGTTTTGAAACATCGTAATCATGGATAGTATCTCCTATTAAAAGCACGTCTTGCGGGTTTAAATTTAACTCGGCTATCCACTTTTTTCCTCTTTCAACTTTACTTTCGGCATAGTGATTATCTAAACCTATTATTTTGCTAAAATACTTATCGATACCATAATGTTTAATCTTCTCTATAAGGATATCTTCTTTTGAAGCAGATAAAATTGATTGAGATATTCCTCTATCTCTTATTTTTTTCAGCACTTCTTCTACTTCATCAAATAGCTTACACTCATTTAAACGCGTGTAATATTCGCTTATAAACTCAACAGTAAGCTCTTCAAATGATTCCTTAGAAAAATTAAATCCAAGTTTTATATAATATTTTGTTACCGGGAAATCAAAAATTTCCCTATATTTTTTTGAATCTATCTTTGGCAAGTTGCGTTTTTTTAACATCTTATTCATTATTTCCACTACTAACCATACATCATTTATCAATGTTCCGTTCCAATCCCAAATAATATGCTTATACTTGACTATCTTTTCTATCATTCATGACCTCACTTAATAAATATAATAAATAGAATATTAAGGGGGTGCCTCCTTGATTATTTATAAATCATATCAAATAATCGGTCTGCAATATCCTGATCCAAATCTTTGAGAATTTTATATTCGTCCAGGGCAGCATTTTTATCCCCCTGAACCAGATAAATCATTCCCAGGCTATAGTGGGCAAAAGTATAATCCGGCTGAATACGTATAACCTGTTTAAAGGATTCAATAGCTTCTTCATAATCCTTTAATTGGCTGTACGCCCATCCCAGGCCATAATGAAAATCTGCATCTTCCGGATTTTGTTTAACCGCCTCCTTAAAAGCGTTAACGGCTTCCTGATATTTTTCCAGTTCTCCATAAGCCCAGCCCAAGTTATAATAAATATAAGTGTAATCAGGATTGATGCGAATAACCTCCTGGTAAGCCTCTATGGTTTTCTCATAATTCCCTTTTTTATTATAGAGCCATCCTAAATAGAAAAAAGCATCAGCATATTGGGGATTCTTTTGAGTTGCTTTTTTAAAACTTTCGATGGCGGCGTCTTCATTATTTTCTATTTTTCGGTAAATCATGCCTATAGTGTAATAAATTTCATCAGCAGAATCGGGTAGGAAATTTGCAGCTTTTTCCAGATTTTCAACAGCTTCCGGATATTTTTCCATCTTTTGGTAATTCATTCCTAAATGATAAAATGCCTTACCATAATCCGGTTGGAAATGTACAGCTTTTTTCAAATTATCAATTGATTTTTGATATTCGCCGATTTGCTTATAGGTAATTCCCAAACCATAATAAGTTTGAGCATCCTCGGGGTCAAGCAGTAAAGCCTGCTGAAAGGCGGCAATAGACTCATTATATCTTTCTAATTCATTATACGCCAATCCCAGGCCATAATGGGCACTGGCAAAATCCGGTTTACTGCGAATGGCCTGTTTAAAGGCTTCCAATGCTTCCTTCTTTTTTTGAAGTTCCAGATAGGAAAGTCCCAGTTCGTAATAAGCTGAACTGTAATCGGGTTTCAAATTGATAGCATTTTTATAATAGGTTATTGCTTTTTCGAATTGACGAGTGGTTCTAAATATTTTTCCAATTTGGAAATGAGCTTCTGCGTGACCCGGGTTTAATTCGATAATCTGTTGGAAATAAATAAGTGCTTCTTCATATTGTTTTTTATTTTCTAATAAATCAACACCCTGAAAGTACAGTTCTTCTATTGATTTATCCTGACTAAAACTGATACTACTGCCCAAAACTACAAAGATAATAATCAAGATCAAAGAAACAATAATTGCATGTGAATTCTTCATCCCCTACCTCCTGCCTATATTTCCTAATATTTTATGTAGGACAGATTACCAACAACCGATATATTTTAAATGGAATAATTCTTGCAGTGCTTTATTTATCCTCTCGTCTCTAAATTTGAACCATTTTTCTCTATAATCCGGATAATCCGCCATTACATTTTTAAAACGCCTGAAAGCTCCCTTTCCATCTAAAGCTATGCTCAATTTTCCCCTTAATAATTCATCCTCCACCTTCTCGGCAAATTCAACCATTAAATCATATCCGTTACATGGTGGACCTTCAGGAATATAAATATAACGATCGGGTTTTTTTAATAATATCTCTTTATATTTTTTTAAATCCTTTATTGAACTTTTCCAACAGGTGCCATATAAATAGTAAATTCCTCCACACCATCAATCCCCAGAATACTATCTACAAATTCCTGATCATAAGCGGCAATGGCACAAGTCCCGGCGCCAATTGCTTCACACGCCAGGTAGAGGTTTTGACAAACATGTCCGGCATCCAGGGCTATCACTTTATAAGATGCCCTGCTGTATCGCCATTCCATGCGTGCCGGTATGGTTGTCCAAATGAAGGTCACTGCGCTTTTACCGGCAAATGATTGACCAAGAGCAGCCTGGGTTAGCAAACCCTCAAGGTCTTGGTGTTTAACCACTTCAACCAGTTGATGACTCATCGGTAAATAACGATAAATCGCCTTGGGAATCCCCTCCACCCTGAAAGCCGCAATATA
>JAHJOY010000122.1 GCA_018819665.1 bacterium | reverse complement strand
CGATAGGTGGTTCAGAAGCAGTTAATATATTTAAAGTATTAGATTCTGTTGGAGATAAAGATATGAAAAATGCAATAGATGGCTTGGTAAAGTTAAATCAAGGCAACCTTCATCATTTATCCATATTTGCTATGATATACAGGCAAATAAAACTTATACTTCAAACAAAATTATTACTTGCAAACGGATTTAATTTTAAAGAAGTAGAGAATAAACTAAAACTTCCTTACTTTGTTGTTGAAAAAATGATAAAACAGTCTAAAAAATATACTTTTAAGGAAATTGATAAATCTTATGAATTATTGAATATTGCAGACTTAGAGTTAAAAGATAGCCAGAAAGAACCCAAGATTATTTTAGAAGAATTGGTTATGAATATTATTAATCAAGGGAAATAGTATATCGTATATCGCATATTGTATATCGTAAAGAAAATAGAAGTCAGAAGCCAGAATTCAGAAGTCAGAATGAAAAAACAGAAATGTCATTGCGAGGAACAAAGTGACGAAGCAATCTCGATTTCGTATCGCGATTGTTTGAAGAAAATTAGGATTCAGATGTAGGGGCACGATGCATCGTGCCCACAATAAAGACGGGTCAGATAAATCTGACCCCTACAAAAGCAATAAAAAAGAGGCGTCTGTATACCTAAATGCTTTTAAAAATTATTAATTATGATTTTGCTTTTTTTGTCTTAGTTTTTTTAGCAGCTTTTGTTGCTTTTTTAACCACTGGTTTTTCTTTAGCTTTATCTGTTTTTTTCTTAGAAACCACTGGTTTCTTAGTTACTGGTTTTTTAGCAGCTTTTGTTGCTTTTTTAACTATTGGCTTCTCTTGAGTCTCTAATACTTCTTTAGGGGCGGCAGGCGCAGACATCTTGATTTGTTCTGATTTTATTAAAGTATTTAGTTTTTTAGTTAAGTTTGATTTTTGGCGAGAAGCAGTATTTTTAGGTAAAATACCTTTGTTAACAGCTTTGTCCAAAATTGAAACAGTATCTTTAAAATATTTATTTGATTCTTCTTTCTTTTTTTCTGAAAGAGCAAGAGCGAATTTTTTAATGGTACTTTTTACTTTTGATTTATAAGACATATTTCTTAAGTGACTTTTTTCAGAGGTTTTAACTCTTTTTATTGCTGATTTTATTTGTGGCATAATTACTTCCTTTCGATAATATTAATTTTACTTGGTAATTTTAACATTATTTTAATTTAAAATCAAGCCTAATTAGTATATAGTATATCGTATATCGTATATCGTGAAGAAGAACTAGCGTGGAATGTATATAATTAGATAGTTTGGTTAGTTAGTTGCCTGGTTAGCTGGTTAAGAAAATAGAAGCCAAATACGTATATCGTATATCGTATATCGTAAAGAAAAAGGGAAATAGAAATGGGAATAAGAGCATAGTCTGCAGGACAGGATAGGAAAAAAAGTAGGGCGTATTGCGATACTCCCCTACAAAGGCTATTCTGTAAAATTGTTTCGTTTATTTTCATATTTTCGCAATAACATTATAATGTCTTATTTCTCTGACGATATACGATATACGATATACGAAAAAGGGAGATTGATGGAAACAAAACATAAAATTGCTAAATATGCAGGAATAGTAATCATTGCCACTATATTTTGTAGGGTATTAGGTTTGGGCAGAGAAATAGTGATTTCAAATAGATTCGGAGCAGGGATTGAAACCGATGCCTTTTTTATTGCTTTTATGATTCCTAATTTATTGAGGAGTTTTTTGGGAGAGGGTGCTTTAAATTCAGCTTTCATACCTATTTTTGCAGATCATTTAACCAATCATGATAGGAAAAAAGCAGAGTATTTTGCCAGCAATGTTTTAAATATTTTAATTATAGTCTTAATAATTGTAGTAGTTTTAGGTATTTGGGGAGCTCCTTTGTTAATTAATATAATCGCTGTTGGTTTTAAAAATAATATATATAAACATCAATTAGCTATAAATCTTACCAGAATTATATTCCCTTATATAGGTTTCGTGGCAGTTGCTGCTTTATTTATGGGTATATTGAATTCTTATAATCATTTTTTAGTACCTGCCTTATCGCCGGCTATGTTAAATATTTCTGTTATTGTTTTTGCTCTTACTTTAAGTTATAAATATGGAATATTTAGCATAGCCTGGGGAGTAATTTTGGGAGGGATAGGTCAGGCATTAATACAAGCCCCGGTATTGATAAGAAAAAAAATAAAATATAGCTTCGTAGTGGATTTTAATGATCCGGGAACAAAAAAATTATTAAAACTATTAGTGCCAGCAATGATAGGCCTGGCTATTACTCAGATTAATGTCATAGTGGATAAGACAATTGCTTCTACTTTGATTGATGGAAGTATTTCAGCTTTATATTATTCCAATAGATT
>JAHJOY010000121.1 GCA_018819665.1 bacterium | reverse complement strand
TTTTTTTCCTCTTCTTTCTGTTTTTTTCACTATCCGCTATACGCTGTACGCTCTACGCTAACTATATACTATTCACTAACGACTAACGACTAATTGCAGTAAAGAGAAGTTCTGCAAAAGCTACCAGATTGTCATCCACATAGGCCTCTGCTTTGGCCTTACCAATTCCTCTTACCATCTTTAAAATTTCAACTTTAATTATCAATCGGTCACCGGGATAAACCGGTTTTTTAAAGCGGGCTTTATCGATACCGGCGAATAAGGGAATCTTGCCTTTGTTTTCCTCTTTGGAAAACATCAGGACTCCACCGGTTTGAGCCATAGCTTCAAGTATGAGCACTCCTGGCATCACCGGATGTCCGGGAAAATGTCCCTGAAAAAAAGGTTCATTTATGGTAACATTCTTTACCCCTATAATCCTATTTTCACCTTGTTCTAATATTTTATCCACCAATAAAAAAGGATAACGGTGGGGTAAAAGATTTAGAATTTCTGATATGGTTAAATTTTGTTTCATTTTACTTTATCTTTTTCTTTCTGTTCTTCTTCTAATTTTCTAATAATCTCTGCTATTACATCCTGGGTAATGTCTTCTCCTCCATAGAGAGCAATAGGATAATTTAAAATATCAGTTCCGACTGGCACTTTTATCTCACTATTTATGATTAAATCGTATTTACCTGTATCCCCTACCGCCTTAACAGCCTCAATAATGTGTGAATAACGAGCTGCCTGGTATGATTTTATCTCAGCAAGAATCTTCTCTTTGATTGGATTCCATTCTTTATTAAATTTATCTTCCAATTTTTTAAGCCCAGTTTCATCCAGTCCTTTGCCTTGTGCATTTAATTCTTCCTGGCGTTTTTGGAGCTCTACCCGTAAAGTTATACTAAGTTGATTAATATTTTGAGTATAAGGGTGACCAGATATAACTTCCGCTAAATTAACTAAGCCTATTTTTATCTCTGCTGCCTCAATATTTTGAAAACTTAAAAATAATAAAATTATCATTGTAAACAATAAAATAACAACTGCTTTATTTGCTACTTTTTTTTCTGCTACCCGCATTATTTTCCTCCTTAAATTTTTATCTTATTTCATATTATTTATCAAGTATTTAATAGTAAATAGCGTAAAGTGTAAAGCTAAAAACGCAAAACCAAAACTTAAAACTTAAAATTGAAGAAAAAGTTTTTAATTTTGAATTATGGTTTTTCGCTTTTAGCTTTAAGCTTTTAGTTGTATACTGATAACTATAAACTATTAACTAAAAACTTGTATTTATACTAATGACTATTCACTAACGACTTTAGACAGGCGGGCCTGTCCTCGTGAAAACGGGGAACGCCTGTCCTACGGGCAGACACAAGGTCTGCCCCTACATATAGGCAGACACAAGGTCTGCCCCTACATATAGGCAGACACAAGGTCTGCCCCTACTAACGACTATTCACTATTCACTAACGACTAATTAAAACGTATGCCCTATACTAAAGTAAGTTTTACCTTCCCCTTCTTCATTAATTCCATAGTCCAATCGAATTGGTCCAATAGGCGTATCAAATCGGATACCTATTCCTTTTCCAAATTTTAAATCAGACACATTTATGCTCTCTCCGATATCCCAGGTATTGCCCCAATCTGCAAAAAGTACTGCTTGAAAATTCTTCGCCAGAGGTAATCTGTACTCGGCATTAAATACCAAAGATTTATCCCCGGAAAACTCCCCGTAATCATATCCTCTTACCGTGTTCATTCCTCCCACTTTATATTCAGCAAAAGAAGGGAGACTGGTATCAGCTATCCCGCCTATAACTCTTAAGGCTACTACCCCTTTGCTTAGTTTATCGGTTATCTTTTCAATAGCCCTGATATCAACTACCTCTTCCACAATCTTAGTGGAAAGATAGGTACTAAGAGTTAAATTATATTTGGTAAAATCATAATCTCCTCCTAAAAATCCTCCTGCTTTTTCTAATGAAAAATTACCGTATAGACCGGAAGTAGGATTAAAGACATTATCACGGGTGTCATAAGTAAAAATCGGAGTAAGGCTATTAGTCAGCCCTTCATCACTGTCAGCTGGCAAAGAGGAACCGGAGATTAAATCGTAGGTCACTTTTTCCGTCTTTAATTCTAATCCTAAGTTAATGGCATCAGAAATCCTACGTCCAAAGATAAGTTTACCCCCTAATCTTGCTTCTTCATATTCAGAAATAATTTCTCCTTCTTCTTTCTCTTTTTCTTTACTGGTGGTATCATAGACTTCAAAGCCGAAAGAAGTGGGCGTATTAGCTAACCAGGGTTCTAAAAAGGACACTTTATAAGTAGTCCTACCACCCAGTTCTACTTTGGCTTGTACTTTTTGTCCTCCTCCAAAAAGATTTTTCTCTTCGTAGCTGGCAAATCCCATAAGACCCTCTTCGGAGTTATATCCCGCTCCAACACCAAATTTCCCCGTATTCTTCTCAATAACTTTAATAACCAGGACTATTGTATCTTCTTCACTGCCCGGCTCTAATTTCATACTTACATCTTCGAAATATCCTAAGTTGTAAATTTTTTGCAAAGATTTTTTTGCTATATCAAAATTAAAGAGATCGCCGGGTTTAATAGTAATTTCTCGGGTAATTACCTTTTCTTTAGTCTTGTTATTACCTTCGATTACTATCTTTTCCAGGCAGCCTTCAGAAATATTTATCCACAATTTTCCTTCTTCATCAAAATTAATATCTTTAATATTGATTAAAAGATATCCTTTGTCTTTGTAGAGCTGAGAAATACGATCAACATCGTTCTTTAATATTTTCTGGCAAAAAACTTGCCCTTCCCTTAAAACCATTACTTCCCGTATCTCTTCTACAGAAACTATAGTATTGCCTTCAATGCTAATCTCTTTAATGGGCAAATTTTCCACTACTACAAAAACTACCTTATAACCATCGCGAAATGATTCTAATTTTATGCGTACATCTTTAAAATAACCCAGATCATATACTGCTTTCATATCATTTTCAATATTTTCTTTGGAAAATACGTCCCCCAAGTTAGAGGCAATTTGGGAAATTATTAAATCTTTGGAAATATTTTCATCCCCCTGTACTACTATAGCAGTTATCTTCCCTTGATTATTAGCCAGAACCAAACTTAAACTGCTTAAAATAAATAACACAGTTAAAAATCCTATTAAAATTATCTGACTCCACCTATTTCTTTTATTCTGCACTTTTTATTCCTCCTTTAAAAATTTTTAATATTTTATTAAAATTCATATTGTAATTCAAATTTTAATTCAAATTCATCATCTTGTAAACCTACTGAACCTACTTGAGTACTTAAAGTTAGGTCATTTTTAAGTTTATATTCTAATTCCAAATTACCTATTCCTATTTCAAATAAAGGCGCAGAATAAGTTAAATAGAAATTTTCTGAAAAATACTTTCCTACTTTAAAGGCTAAAGCTTCTAAAGCAAAACCAGGGAAAAAAGTTAAATTGGAATCCTGATCTTTTTTAAAGATCGTCTCAATTTTAAACTCATCTAATCCGAAACTATCAGCGACTTTATCTTCTATCTGGTTTAAAAATCTTATACTCAATCCTTGAGCTATCAAATTAATTATTTCTTCTTGTAAAATTGTTCCCATTTCTCCCTCGGTTAACCCAGCATAGTTTTTATTAAACATTAAAAGAGAAATTATTTCACTTTCACTTAAGGCAGGAGAGGAGCTAAGGGTAATCGTAGGTTGAGCAAGAATCCCGCTCACATTTAAAAATACATCTATATCATCAATTTCTGTTTTTGCTCTTATATCTAAAATCATATCTTCCCCTATAGAATCAGCAAATATTACTTTACCCTCAGATACTCTAAATTTCTTATCTAAAAAGGCGATATAACCTTGTTTAATCTGTAATCCCCCGTTTAATTTGGGAGCAGATAGGTCGCCCTGGACTTTTAGACCTCCCACTAATTTCAAATTAAAATCATTGGCCTTAGCCATAAAATCATCTAAAATTTTTACTTCAAGATCGATATCTCCTTTAACATTAATTAATTTAGAGAAAAGCTCAGATGTATTAGTAGGGATATCTTTATTATTATCTTTCCAGTTCAATTCTCCCTGAGAAAGAGTTAAAATTCCTTCTATGTGGGGAGAGGTAAAGAGACCAGTCACCTTTGCCTTTAAATCAGCCTGAGCTTTGAAAATATCCTGGTATAGAATTTCCTCCTTATTACTCCATATATTAATATTTAAATCCTGAAGTTGCAAGTTTTTCAAAGCAAATTCTCCGGAAGTATAAATCCTGTATTGGTCAATCTTGAAATTCATATCTTCTATCTTAACTAAATTATTTTCTAAGTATAGCAAAACACTTAAATCGCTTATCTTAGCCGGCAATTCATAAAACTCTATCAAGCCACCGCTAAGAGCGATATTACCATTTAAAATCGGTTGGTTTAAAGTCCCGGAAAGTTTTAATTCAGCATTAGTTAAGCCCCGAATCTGTTTCAGGTCTTTGGGGAAAAATATTTTAATAAAGCTTAAATCAGTATTCTGTAAAGCAAGGTTAAAATCTAAAGGAATATCAGTTAAACTTGGGGTAACTTTATCTCTGCCCATAAAAGAAAACTCATAAGGAATCTTGCCCTTTCCTATTATCTGATGTCCTTCTTTATCTAAAACAAATTGTTTAACCTCTAAGATACCCTGATTATAGAGAGCTTCAAAAGTAAGATTATCAAAAATAAAATCCTGAAATTTCCCCTTTTCAACCTTGCCCGAGAAAGATATATTAGGTAAGTCAATATCTCCCGTAACCTCTGCCTTAAAGTTTGCCAGGCCTTTAATCTCGTCTTCTATACCAAAAAGATTAGATAATTGGTTCAAATCTAAATTATCTGCTGAAAGGTTAATATCTAAATTTTTATTATCCTCATCAAGATTAATCCATCCCCCGGCTATAAGCTCCCCTTTTCTTTGACTCAATTTTAACCGATTAATCCTTATCACAGAATCAATTTTATCTAATTTTACTTCTATAGAATTTATGGGCATCTTTTCTAACTGGGCATCTTCAATCAAGGCTGATAGAAACAGGTCGGGAGAAGCATAATCACCTTTTATCTCCAGAGAACCCGTGGCTTTTCCTCTAAATTTACTTAATAAATCTGGTGGTAAAAAATATGACATTAGGTGTACGATACTCTGGTTTAAGAAATTGACTCTCAGATCCAAAGGTAATCCTTCTTCTAAACTAACTTCACCCTGGACATAGAGCTGAGACTTCCCAGAATTTAACACTAAACTTTTTATTCTTACTTTTTTGTCCTTTAAGGAAAAGATTAGATTGGCAGAGTCTGCCTTATAATTTATTATATTAATCTTTTTTATTTGCAGATCACCATTCGCTTCAAATTGAGACCCACGGCTTTGGATAAAAATATCCCCTTGGGCTGAACCAGATAGTGGCGGTTCAATGCTGAAATATTTAGCCAAATAATTTAAATCTGCTTGTTCTACCTGCAAACTTACTTTTATTTCCATTTCATCTTTTGTTTCGAAAAAATCTGCACTGCCTCCACCTTTAAATGTTAATCCTTCATTCTGAAAAAGAAGGTCCTCCAGCTTTAATATGTTTCCCTGATAATCTATCTTCCCCTCTAAATAATTAAAGGGTAATCCAGATATCTGTCCTTCTCTAACTTCAATTTTACCTTTAATCTTTGGATTTTCTAAAAGACCACTTAATGTTCCGATAAAATTAGCCTGCCCCTCAATCTCTTTATAATTCAGAGTTTCTCCCAATCCTTCCAAACTAATTTCCTCAGCTTTTAGTTTTAAATCCATATAATTATCTTTAGTAATTGTTCCCTCTGCCTGTAATAAAAAATCTCCTAATTCATTATCTTCGACTTTTATCTTGGCTACAAGATTTGTTTCTTCCCCTTCAGCGATAATCCCTTTTAAGTCTACTTTTCCTGATAACAATCCACTTTTCAAATAATTAGAAACAAGAGGTTTAAGGAGATCGCTTTGTGTATCAAGGCGGGAAAAGTCGAAGGAAAAAGTATATTCAGGCACTTCCTTGCTTAAATTAACTCCTCCTGTCCCTTTAATCAGCCCTCCTGCGACCTCTGCTTTTATTTCTTTTAAATAAATTCCCACTGAATCATAATTAAATCCAGCGGATAGGTTTAAAAAATCATAGCCTCCGATATTCCCTTCCTTTGTCGATAATTTCCCATTAGCTTGAAAGTTGTTTTCTAATCCACTTACTTCAATCTCTAAATTAGAGCTGCCTTCAAGGGGAAAATCAGCGGATAGAGATAAATATTTCTTTGCCTCTTCTGCCAAATCGCTTAACTTAAAATTATCTGATTTTATTTTTATACTATAACAAAATTTATCAGCATAGGTTAAATCACCCTGTAGAGAAAAGGGAGAGTTCTGATAGATAGCAGTTATACTTTCAATGCTGATTTCCTGAGAATTAAAAATAGCCGAACCGTAAACTTGTTTTATCTCTAAGTTATCCAAAAAATCAGAATATAAATTAACATCTTTAACGGAAACTTTCCCCTGCCAGTTAACTTTTCCTGGTATGCCACCTAAATTATTAGCTAAGCGTAGATTTGAATCAAATAATCCCTTTTTTACCTTGAGAATTTCATCTTGAACAAAATAATATTGGAAGTGAGCAATTTCCGCATCTTTAAAAGTAAAATCGAGTACATAGTCTACTTTTCCAGTAAAAAAATAACCTTCCAAGAGAAGAGGACTATCATCTTCTTCTCTTTTGGCTGAACAACTAAATTCTACTTTAGGTAATTCTGCTAAATAAAAATAACCATTTAATTGTTTTAGTGAAGTTAAAAGACCATTTTCTTTGGTTGTCTGGTAATCTATATAATCCAGATTTCCTTCCTTAACATTCACTCCCTTAATTGAAAATAAACCAATAGTGCTAAGATTAAATTTTTCCATAAAATCAAAGGTTCCCTGGCTATCCCTGATTAAAGTCATCCGGGGTTTTACCAGGGTTATATCTTCAACACTCAGGGGTACCTCCCTCTTTAAGGCAGAGAGAAAATCCAGATCATAATTTACAATTATTTCTTCAGCTTCAAAGATTTGGTCCTCGTCAAGTAATGATCTGTTTTTAAATACCTTAAAATCAGATAAAGTGATAGATTTAAGAGAGTAATTTTTAACTCTCCCAATATAGATCCCTCGATCGATGGCATTCTCTATCTTAGAAATTATCTGATATTTTATCTCATTTTTAACCTGGTTACTCCGAATCGCAAAATATCCTCCTGTAATTAGAACAACCAGAATCAAAGTAACTAATATTACTTTCGGAAAGGATTTTTTTAATTTTTTCTCAGGCATGTAACCATTCTCCAATTTACCAATTTACCGATTCACCGATTAGCCAATTGACCAATTTACCGATTGATCGATTAGTTAATTCACCAATTGGCCTATTCACCAATTAAATTAATTGACCAGTTAGCCCAGTTTGCTGGTTACCCTATCAGCCAGTTAATGTAGCAACACGGCG
>JAHJOY010000120.1 GCA_018819665.1 bacterium | reverse complement strand
GTTCTTGGGGTTATTTAAGGTTAGATTTATGGTTTTGCCTATACTATCTCTAAACTGCATATACAGTCTCTTATAACTGGTTACTTGTCCTAATTCAGTTGCCATTTTATTTTTTCACCTCCTTTTTAGCTAATTGACCAATGGGTCAATTAGCGTGATAAGTGATGAGTAATAAGTAATCAGGAATTAAATCACTCATCACCGTTTTTAGTAGCTCTGCTAAAAACTTACTACTCAGTTAGTTGGGATTCTTTTTCGAATCTGATTTCACTAAGGGGATACTTTTGAAGACCCACTAAGGCAGTGGCTACATCATAGGTATCCTGTTCGATAGCAGTAGATTTGATTTTATTAAGGGTCTTGCTATTAACGATAGGTGCTCCGGTTTCCGGGTTAGTGCCTACTACTAATCTTAACTGTAGGGCTGAATCACGGGGGACTGTTACTACTACGGCCATTTATTTTCACCTCCTTTCCGGCTAATTGGCTATTGGCCAATTAGCGTAATGTGTGAGGGGTGATAAGTAATTGAAGATTTGCATTCAAGTTGCAAGTGGTAGGGGGCGGATTCATCCGCCCCGAAATGCCGGGCTCGATGAATCGAGCCCCTACCTTTGTCTGGACTTTCAGGCTGGTCACTGGTTACCTATTACTTATCACTTGTTACGTTTTAGCTTATGGTTCATAGTTATTAGCTTTCTCTTTTTCTCTCTTATATTTTTCCTTCTCCTGCTAACGACTATTCACTATTCACTAACGACTAATTTACCCTCTACTTAGTAAGAGCAAAAAAGAGGTGAAAAAGAAACCTTGCTTTATAAATATTTTTAAAATTTATAATTTTAGTTTAGTAATTCCGTTTTTTCGAATTTTAAATATATTTTGCCGTGTAACTTCATAAAAAGCAGCTATCTCTTTATCCTTATATCCTTCAAGATAATAAAGGTTGATAACTTTTCTTTCTCTTTTAGTTAAACGCCCATAACCTTTTTCCAGGTCTATTTCGATCAAGATATTTTCTAATCTATCCATAAGCATTATCCTCTTTCCGATATTTGGTAGGGGCGTATTGCAATACGCCCCTACAAGTCTCAGTCACCTATTTTTAGGCCACTGGAAATCTCCATCTTCTGTTTAAGATATTTCCGATAGTAGATCCATAATCCCCAGTCAATCCTTTTTTTCATATAGCCGGCAAAGGTAGTAGGGGGTATTTCTTTATACTCATAGACCGCGATAATAAGTAACAAGGCTGCTTGTTGGAAGATATCATCATATTCAAGTTTATAACGGGAATATCTTTTGGCTCTTGATTTTAACAGGGGTTTAAATTGATTGAATAGTTCCTCCATTGCCTTTACGTTTTTTTGTTTGGCGCGGGTAATAAGTTCTTTTAGTTCGGACATATAAATTTCTCCTTTCGTTAAAATAGTCACAAGGTGCAAGACACGGGATGTAGCACCACGGCGTGCCGTGGTGAAGAAGAAGACACGGCACGCCGTGTCTCTACAAATTCTTTTGCATTAATTCATTGCCTTTAATTTATCCCTTAGAAGGTGAAACCGTCTTGCTGCTTCTTCATGGGAGAGGATTTTTTTATTATTTGATTCAAGACGGGTCTGATGAATCAGACCCCTACCTTCCCCCTCACCTTTACCCTGTGCAGTAATTTCCTCTACTACACAGGGCAGGCCCTCTCCCTCCAGGGGAGAGGGGATTTGGGAATTGAGATTGCTGCTTCCTCCTGCGGGTTCTTCATCAGAATTTATAGATTCCCGCTTTCGCGGGAATGACAGAGAAGATTCTTCATCCTGGTAATCGTTCTTTAGGGCGGACATTAGCCAGCCGGCAGGGTTCTGGATGTTCTTCTTGGTAAGAAGCAGATCTAATTTCTCTTCAATCTTTTTTGGGGGATAGTCTTTCAGTAATTGTTCGATAAATTTTCCTCCAAAGTCTAAATCCATTAACTGTTCTCTTATAGCCTGCTCTTTATAGTACTCTTTGCTATTATGCGGGGTTTGCATTTTTTCTTCTCCTTTCTCTTTTAATTTTTTAAAATCAACAACAGCAACAACAGCATCTTTTCCCCTATTTGTTGTTGTTATATTGTTATTGTTAAGATTGTTATTGTTAGGGTGCAAATTTTGAACCACCCCGGGTGCAATATTTGCACTACCCTCTCCCAAAATTTGAACTTGGCGGGGTTCAATTTTTGCACCCTCTATGGGGGTAACCTTATAAAAGTTAGACTGATAATTTCCCTGAGCAGTTCTTCTTTTTACTATCTTTTTAATTAGCCCAGATTTAAGAAGAATCTTTCGATAACTGAGCAGGCTATTTTTAGATATACCTAATTTGCTGCTTAAGGTAGTTAGAGTTGGCCAGGCAATATCTTTTTCTTTATGACAATAGGAAAGTAGTTGGAGATAGAGTAGGGCGGGTCCTATTCCTAATACTTTTACCCATTCCCTTAGGAAGTAGTTGGGGATGATTAGATAACCATCTTTGCCTTCACGGAAAAGTTTGCTTTGGTTATTTGAGTTTGGTTTTGGCATATATATATTTTCTCCTTCGTCGAAAATAGTTTTCAGTTATCGGTTTTCAGTTTTTAGATAAGAAATAAGTTATTAATAGATTCATAGATTCCCGCTTCCGCGGGAATGACAGAGAGTGTGGAAAAAGTAGCCAGTCCCCATTTTCCAAAGACGGGTCGGATTCATCCGACCCCTACAGTTTTCCCTCACCTTTACCCTGTGCAGTAATTTCCTCTACTACACAGGGCAGGCCCTCTCCCTCCGAGGGGAGAGGGGAAGATGAGATTGCCGCGCTCCCTACGGTCGCTATGGCTTTTATAATTACATCATAAAAAATATTTGTTGTAATAAGATTTCGATTTGTTTTCCATTTGTTTTTGATTTATTTTCAATTTATTTTTATTTCCGTATCATTTATGTTTAACATCACACCTCTTCCGGGTACTACTTTAAATATATCCCGAACTTTTTCTCTATTTATTTTGTTATGGCCAATTGCATCTAAAATATTTTTTCTAAATTTGTATATATGCTGAATTATTCGAGTATAGATTGCTTCAGTTTCTGCTCCCCATAATTTCTTTATAATATCTTCATAGCTCATTACCTGACCATTGTGTTGGGCTAAGAGATGAATTAAGGAAAATTCTTTGGCGGTTACCTCAATATTTTTTCCCATAAAGATGATTCGGTCGGGGCGGTGGATATCAATTTCTAAGATAGTCGTTAGTCGTTGGTTGTTAGTATTTAGTAAAACCCCCACGTTAGTCTTATCTCTGCGAGGGGGAGGAGAAACGCAAGATGTAGGAGGGAGGTTACAAGTTTCAGGTTGCGGGTTACGGGTTACGGGTTTCCCCATTAGACAATTCTCTACAAATATTTCCTCCTCTTGCTGGCAATAGTAGTCTATAAGATTAAAATAAAATTTCTTAAATATAACTTCTTGTAGTTTGTTGTGGGCTAAAAAGATTAGCCGGCCAAATTTTTCTTTTTTACTGGCTCGGTTCCGAGTTTTATCTTTTATTGATTTATTTAATATCCCTGCTTTTCCACCTATATTCTCTATATCAATAAAACTTAGAGATTGTCGGTGATTGTTTTGTAAGATTACGTTTTTAAAAGTTAGGTTTATCTCTATTGCCAGGGAAGTTGTAGCACAGACAACTTTTATTTCTCCTTTTCTGACGTAAGTTTCAATTAGCTTTTTCTCTTTGCGGGTAAGGTTGCTATTATAATAGGCGATGCCCTTTTCCAATAGAATCAATAAATTTTTTCGGGAGAAAGTATCCTTTATTTGGTAAAATTCATCTATGGCTTGGTTGGCTCTGGGTCCGTTTGTGTGGGAGGATAGGCAGAAAGCCCATTTTTGGGCTTCCTGGCAGGTGGGAAAGAACAGGAGAGTAGATTCATTTTTATGTATAAAATAATTGACTGTCTCTTTTAGATAATCTTCAAAACAATTATCTCGAACTGCTTTGGCTTTAAAAAATACTTCTTTCCCCCTCTTTTTGGTGTTGTGTTCTGTATATTTAAAGACACCTTCTCTTACTATCCCTTTTCGTAGTTCTGCCGGATGGCATAAAGAGGTGAGCAGCCGGGCAGAAAGAAAATTTTTTAGTGATAAGCAATTTGAGGTGAAAGCGGATAAAGCGATAATTTTAAGATCTGGTTTTTTATTTCGGATAACATTTATTATAGATTTTAATAGACAGGCCTTTTGGTAATCATTGATTATCTGAATCTCATCTATTATTAAGAGGGAGAGTTCTTTTAGGAAATCCGGATAGGTTGAGAGGAAGTAATTAAATTTCTCGTAGACTATTACTGCTAAATCATAATTTTCGTCGGTTATCTTTTTATCATTTTCTTTTTGATTTTGGGAGGAGATGACGATATCTAATCCAAAGGAAGTATAAAGTTGGTTAAAGTGATTGTATTTATCTTCAGCCATAAAAGGGAAAGGGACTAAGTAGATGGCTTTTTTTTGATGGAGGGTGTGAGCTATGACCGCCATCTCTGCGATTAGAGTTTTTCCTGAGGAAGGTGGGGAAATTACTAAAAGATTATTAGGAGTAGTAAGGGTAGTAGGGCTTGGATTGGGGTTGGGATTAGAGTTAGGATTGGGATTTGTTTTATCAGAGTTGTTATAATTTAAAATATCATAATGTTCGACTGCTTTTTTCTGCACCGGTGATAAATAAGGAGAATAGTTCT
>JAHJOY010000119.1 GCA_018819665.1 bacterium | reverse complement strand
TATTTCAGATGCTAAACGGCAATTAAATTCGGGTAACGACGAGCTCAAAGATACTGGATTTATATCAAAATATGACTGGAGTGAAAATGGAAATAAGGACTGGCTTATATATTATTGGCCAGGAGAGAGAGCTAAAGAAGAAATGAAAAGAATAAAGATAAAGGGCATTAATAATTGGACAGAAGAATATCTACCAGGGGCAAAAGAAGGAGTAAAAATATTTTCTAAAAAACGGGCTGATTTAGTTGATAAGTTAGTAGAACTAAATGTTTCTAAAGTAACCGCTGAAAACTTAATAAAAAGCAATGATCAAGAATTAATAAAAAAATGGATTGAGGCAATTAATTATTCTAATGCTGATGATAAAGCGGCTTATTTAGTGAAGGCAATAAGAGAAAATTGGCAATTCCCGGAGGAATATTTAAGGGAAATAAAAGAGGAAAAGCGAAAAGAAGAAAGGGAAAAAATAGAAGTTATTAAAATAAAGCTACAAGAAGAGGAAAATAAAAAGAGGCAGGAAGAGATTAAAAAAATAGAACAAATTTATAATTCACTTGATCCTCTACAGCAGGAAGAAATAAGAATAGAAACAGAAAACAGGCTACCAGAGTTTTGGAAAGTGCAATTAAATAAGGAAAGAATTAAAGGAAAAACATCAAAAATGCTCGAGGTTGTCCTGGAAGAAAAGAGAAGAGAAATAATAAAAGAGTGGATTGCTTCCGGAAAGATTGAAGATATAAGTAGTAAGAAAAATACTATCAGCAATTAGGAAAACACTATGGGGATTGAAGGGAGGTTTTTAGTATAAAACTATTTAATAAATATTCTAAAAATGAAGAAGATTACATACTTGAAGTTTATTGTTACGACTTAGAGAAGGGTGAAGTTGACGATCTGATAATATTACTCGAAGAAAATAATTTTAAGTTGGTTTTTGTTGATGGAAATAGCATTAAAGCGGTCAAAGAGAACAGTTATCGAGAGGTATATCAAGCCAGGAAGAGATTAGAAAAAGAAGGTTTTAGTTGGTCGGGAAGTTGAAAAGTTGCGAACTAAACAAATATATTCAAATGTAATTCCTGGACATGTTTCTATCTCTTCTATTCAATCAATCTTAATGATGTAAAGCTATTCTAATAAAAACTTAAGGGGGATAAGAAAATGAAAAGGAACATTTTTATCTTATTGATCGTAGCGAGTATTTTAATTGTTTTTTCAACTTTGATTTTTTCTTCAGAGACGATTGATGTAAAAGATTATATCAAAGATAAATTTCCCTCCATATTTAATTTCTATCTTTCCTCTCTTGAAGACCTTGACTCATATGAAAAAGAGTTTATTGATTTGTTGCAGAAATTACCGGAAGGAGAACAGGAATATTATGCTAAAGAAGTCTATAAAAATGGTTTTTCCCTGGAACTACTAAAAAGCATAAAAGAGGGGAAAACAATTCAAACACCTACGAGCACCCCGCCTTTAGCCAAACCCAAAGAAAAACCCATTGAAAGTTTGCCTTCTATTATAAAAAGAATTGAACCTTCCACTGTTATTGTTTTTACTTATGATAGAAAGGGGAATTTTTTGCGCCTGGGCAGTGGTTTTTTTATAAGCCAGAATGGTGATGTGATTACTAATTATCACGTGCTTCAGGGAGCAAGCTCTGCTAAGGTAAAGACCTCAGATGGAAAAACTCATCCCATCACCTATATTGTAGCAGATGATGAACAAAGTGATATTATCCGTCTTTCAGTAGATATTCCTTCTAAATATGTGTATCCTTTATCCTTAAGTGAAACTATCCCAGAAGTAGGGGAAAGAATAATAGTGTATGGCAGTCCGTTAGGATTAGAAAAAACGGTTAGTGATGGGATTGTCTCTGCTATAAGAGAAGTTCCTGATTATGGTAAGCTTATTCAAATTACTGCCCCTGTATCACCTGGCAAGTAGGGAAGAGGTAACTTGCCTGGTTTGTGCTCATCTTCTTTTTCGGTGGCTATATCTTTTTGATTTTTTATGTTTGCGCGATAAGTAAAAAACACCTCAAAACAAAAAGAAAAACCCTTTTTGATTTAAGATTTTTTTACCTATCGCGAGGAGAAGAGAAGGGGAAGGGAGAGAAAATAAGAGAGGAAGAACAAAGAAAGAGCAATACACTCACCGGGCAAATAGTAATTTACCTGGTGAGAGTATTGCCAGGGAGAAAGGAAGAGTATTACTTTTTATAAACAGGGGGAAATCACCCCTCTTTCACAAAAAGCAATACAATGAATAGAAAAGCGAAAAGAGAAGCATAACACTCAAAAAATAATTAAAATTTAGGAAAAAAAATTTGAAGTTATTTTTATCGTGTAATGCAGAGAG
This sequence comes from bacterium, assembly GCA_018819665.1. Taxonomy (GTDB): domain Bacteria; phylum Atribacterota; class Phoenicimicrobiia; order Phoenicimicrobiales; family Phoenicimicrobiaceae; genus Sediminicultor. The sequence continues at coordinate 5,713 of JAHJOY010000119.1, read as the reverse complement.
AAGACGAACGCTTAAAAAATATATAAGAAGGGAAAACCACCCCCTCTTATATATTTTTATTCTAATATAAAATATGTAGCGGTCAACAGCGGTGGTTTAGTCTTCTCCCCGTAAAAAAAAGATAAAAAGTAAAATGTAGAAGAAGAGCGGGAACTTTTTATCTTCTTTTTCGGTGGCTATTTTTTTCGGATTCCTTACGGTTAAGCGATAAGTAAAAACATACATAAATAAAAAATTAAAGGAAAAGAAGCATTTTATTTATGTAGTTTTTGCCTATCGCAAGGGAAAAATCATCTTTTTTTCTCTTTGCAAATTCTTGCTCCCGGCGTTTGTAGAAGCTGGCACCACAAAAAACCCTACGCTTAATATCTTTGCTGTAATTTTTTGTGGTGTAGAGTCTTCTATAAACGCCCTCGATGTCGCATATATAAGCTCTTAGGATAGTTTTAGTATTTTTTTACTGCTACTGCTAAAAAATATTAAAACGTAGAAGAACAATGATCAGGAACAGAGGGGGAAGCCATGCGATTATCGGAAATAGAGATTTAGCCCTACGATAAGAAGTATCTAATTTAGCCCGCCTTTATATTTTTAACCCCAGCTAAAAAAGCTTTTTGCTGGTTAAAAATATAATGCTTTTTTTGCTATACATAACAAAGCTTTATCGGATAAGAGATAAGATAAGCATGAAATTATTTCTTGTAGAATGTCCGATAGAGTCTTGTTATGTATTGGCAGACTTTCAATTAAACTCCTTAGCAAAAAAAGCTCCTGGCGGGCGGTCGTAGTGATGAGATGATCAGAAGTTATTTACCAGGAAATCAATAAAAGTAGGTTAACCCTATTAAGTGAGTATCTACTAAATAGGGTTAACAGATCATTTTAATAAAATACCGGGGGAGAGAGAAAAAGAGGCCATCTTTTTAATTGTATTTTTATTAATAAGGGTGAATTAATGGAGTAAGAGAATAGCTTCTTTGCTGATTAGGAAAAAACTCATTTAAGCCGGGTCTATTTCAATAATTTTCCTCATGATTATTATATTCTAGGTGGGAGATTATATCAAAATGGTGAAAACCACCTACTAAAATTTTACACTATCAAACCACCATTTCATATAACGTTGTGCGGATAAAAGAAGTTGCCGAAGGCAATTTTGGGAAATCTTTGATTTCCCTTTTATCCGCTGTTAGGCGACGTTGCACTCTATTTTTGTTATTGCCCGAAATACCTTTTCAGCAATCCTTCAAGAGCCCTTGCCTGGCGGGCCTCATCCCTTGAAGATCCATCGAATAGGTCACCAGCTTCATCCACAACAGCTTCCCTTGCCTTAATAGACGCTTCTCGCTTCGCCTTGTTAGCACCTATTTCGCCTTTGAGCATCCTCTCTATGTTCTCCTTTGTGCTCCCCGATATCTTACCTCCAAGTTCTCCAAAACGAGCGGCGTGCCAGGCCTCGTCCAAAGCAATGGATTTTAGCACCTCGGCTACCTCAGGATAGCCTTCCCTTTGCGCCTGTCGAGCCATCGCTAGGTAGAGACCAACCTCAGCAGTTTCACCCCTAAAGTTTGCCTCTACTGCCTCTTCCACTGAGCTCCCCTTAGAAATTCCTATTTTATTCTTATTAACTAATTCAACTATAGTTATACCTCCATTGTTTTATTACTGTGACAAGTTACATATCCTTTTTCGGCTTCACTTATATTATTTCTTTCTGTAACAACTTCAGCAATACATCTACCACCTTTGGATCAAATTGCATTCCAGCACCTTTTTTGAGTTTGGTTATTACCTCTTGGTTGGTCAAGGCCTTACGATAGGAACGCTCTCTAATCATTGCATCAAAGGAATCTGCTATCGCCATTATTCTAGCCCCCAGGCTAATAGACTTTCCCTTTATCCCTTTAGGATAACCCTTACCATCGAATCTCTCATGATGTTGTAGTACTAGTTTCGCCTCCGCATTTAAAAATTCCAATGGTTCTAAGATCTTTGCCCCTTTATGAGGATGTAGCTTTATCTTTTCCCACTCCTGGGGAGATAATTTTCCCGGTTTGGTGAGGATATAATCGGGAGTGCCTATCTTGCCCAGGTCATGAAGTAGAGAGGCCCGTCCTATTATATCAATCTCCCCTTCACTCAGCCCCATCTCCCTGCTGATGGCAATGGCATACCGAGTGACATTTTTGGAGTGATTATGCGTGTAGGGATCCTTCTCGTCTATAGCAAAGGCTAGAGCATGGATAACATCCAGATACGTTTTTTTCAACTGTGCAGACCTCTCTTTAACCTTATTTTCTAAATTCAGATTTAGGTCAGCAAGCTCATCTCTTGCATTCTTTAGAGAAGTGACCATACTATTGAACGCTTCGGATAAATTACCCATGGGAAGGATTTTTTGGGAGAGGTCTCCATCAGCTGCTTTTTTGCACTGCCAGATTAAATGACGAATGTGAGCCTGAACTGTCTTTAAGCCGGCTGCTATGCCACTGGTACCTTTAATCTCTAATGAAAAGTCACCTTGAGATATCTTTTTAATAGCCGAAAAAGACGATAGTAAATCATCAGAGAGTTTGTTAATTTTCTCTGTTATCTCTCTAAGCTCGCTCTGAGGATCGATATCTACATGGATTTTATAATTTCCATTCAGTATTTGATCAAGACTATTAATTATTGTCTCTATATCATAGTTTCTATTTTTCATAGTTTCTATTTTTTATAAGAATAACTTTTAGAGTATACAATCGAACAGCTTTTTATCTTACTGCATGTAAAATGCGACGGCAATATTGATCTGTTATCGTAGAGATTTGACTGGTCAAATCACCATGAAATATTGACAATTTATTCGACCTTAGCCTCTAAACGACAAAATCTCTCTCCTGTCGCCCAGCAGCTAACCTCCTTCACAACTGCACGCTTCCCTGTGAAGACCGATAGGATACCGGCCACAAAACCCTCGTCAAACTGGCAGATTGGCCAACCTATCTCAGGCACACCAGAGCAGTCCAGGTCTTCTGACGCTGTAAGTACAAACTCACCTTTATCGGGATCGGACTTCTCCATTCTAAGTATGCACACTTTGAGCTCATATAGTAAATTAGCAAGCTTGGTAAACAGTTCATCTGGATCTTTTATATCGGCCAAAAATTTTTTGTGTATCAATCGACCTGCAAGTTCACCAGCTTTATAAAGGTATTCCCCACCTTTGCCTTCGCCCAATTCTGTCTCAATTACGTTCCTTAAGCTAAATTGTAACAGGCGATACATAAGAACAGGGCAGTCAGTACCAAAGGTTGGCCTTCCTTCCTTAATATTCCCCAAATTTTCCCAAGTTAGTTCAAGCTTCATGATATCACCTCCCTTTCTCCATATAATTTTTTTATTGCTAATGTCGCCTAACGTTTTGCGGATAAAAGAAGTCGCCGAAGGCAATTTTGGCGAAGCGTAGCGAAGCCTTTTATCCGCTGTTAGGTGAAGTTGCGAGCCCGCTTCTTTTACCTGCCATTACTTGCAACAACTCTTCTTGGTGGATCCCTTATAGGTGCAACAGCTTATCTTTCCCCGAGGCTTTAAATACTCGCAATCCTTACAATCCTCGGGAAAGTTTAGCTTTTTGCCCGTAAGCTTACAAAGTCGCTCTGCCATGATTAATCGCCTCCTTTCATTTTTTAGTTTTATTTAAGATTCTCGCCATGTTCACAACAGACACATTCTTCTTCCTTTTCTATAGTTCTAGTAATAAGCATTATGCCTCCTACTAAGATCATAATGGAAGCAGATGTAAGTGCACTACTGTATTGAGCTAAAATCATGGATGCGCCAACACCGATTAATGATATAATAATTGGTCCACAACAAGCACTAAATGACACTAGTAACGCAAATAATATTCCTAAAAGCCCAACGCCAGACTTTTTTGATTTGCTAATGCCACATTTCTTGGTGGTATAGGTAAAGAGGGCCATCACCACTGCGATCAAAAATGCCATAACCAAAGTAATCAGAAGATCCGATACAGTCATATTAACTATCCAGCCGTTAGCAGCGTATGCTATCTTGTGGCCAAGTAGTAGGTATATTACAGCGTAAATTATGCCCGATGCTACGCCGACTATCAAGCACAACTTAGTGACGAAAGCCTGCTTTATTATCCTCAACATAGTCTTATAGCCCTTGATGGCTTTCATTTTTAGGCATGCCCCAATTAGCATGAGTGATCCCAACAACCCCACTGCCAAAGGTAGATAATCTACTCCTGTATTCCTTGTGTTTTGTTGTCCTTCGGGCACTTTTCGTGAAACCTTTGAGGGCATCTCATATTTCTTCCCTGTTTCCTTGACCGAAGCCCTATAACCCAACTTCTTCACCACTTCAATTAGCTGTTCAGTAGTTACTTTGTCAGCCTCAAACTCAACCAGTGCCTCAGCATCTTCAAATCTTACAGACGCTTTTTTAACGCCGTTAGTATTCAACAAAGCATCCTCTATAATCGGAGCACAACACGATTCAGTCATTCCCTCTATTTTTAAGGTGACTTTTTCTAATACTTGATCAGAACCACCGTAAGCTATAGTAGAAAACAGGATAGCAATGACGGTAAATACATGAAGTCTTTTCATTTGTAATGTAACACCTCCTCTCACTGTTTATGAAGAGCAGAGTGTGGGGAAGAAGCAGCGCTCAGGGGGAATGAGAGAAGAACGTAAAATCTTCTCCCTCACGCATGCCTGAGAATAAAGATTACTGGACTAATTTCATCAAGTCTACTGCAGCGTTTACAAAGCACCCTTCCCCCATTTTGCAGTTTTTAGCAGTCTTCTGGCATTCGCACTCTTCTGCTACCTCGAGCTCTTCAGCTACCTTAGAAAGACTATCTATGCGGGTCTGTAAGTCTGCCTTTGTCTTCTCACAGGAAATCGAGGCAGCGCCTAAGTCCATGCCGAGCTTCTTTATCATTTTACCCACCTTAGTCTTTGCTCCTTCTAGACCTATGCAATTTTTGCAGATACCTCTACTAGCTGCCTGAAGAGCGCCGAGCACAATGTTTACTCCGCTCTGTGTATTCTCTATTTGTTCTATTTCCATATTTTTCACCTCCTTTCTTTTCTTTAGATTTTGGGAGCCTCGGGTTCAGTAATCTCCTTAAAGAGATTCAGGGCTCCGGTCGCAAAGCAACTCGATCCCATTACGCATTCCCCTGCCGACTTTCGGCAAGTTTGGGATGTATCCTGTGGCAAACTGCTGGCATCTGCCAAAAAACTATCGATCTTCGAAAGTAGACTTCCCTTTTTCTCGGCTGCTACATCTGAGGCTTCTAAGTCGTTTTTGAGCTTACCCAACCTCTTAATCACTTTGTTCACTGTCGAAGGTAGACTACACCCATCGTGGCAGATATCTTGGTCTAAGGCTTTAAGTGCTGCTAACACCACTTGATAGGCCCTGAGTTGATTGATGAAGTACAATGTAGTTGTATCCCCTTCTTCGATGTAGATATCCTCACCGAGAATTCGGCCACATCTTGCTTTTGCCATTTTTACTCACCTCCTATTTGTTTCAAAACATCACCAATCTCCCAATCTTCAATCTCTTGGGGCTTTTTAATCCGCCAGGTAATCTTGAAACATATTGCTGGCTCTGGATATGCTCCAGGATCATGGAGGGTGTAATTCTGGAATTTAATTGGTTCTTCCTGGTAACAAGCCCAGACAGC
>JAHJOY010000118.1 GCA_018819665.1 bacterium | reverse complement strand
TTTGAAACTAACGACTAATTTAATATGTTGTTAGTGTAAACTTTAATGGGGTATTTAGATAAAGAAAAGAATATTTATTGCTTTTATTTTCTTATCTTCTTTTTTCACTAGTACCTTTCTTTTCCTTCACGCAATACGCAATACTCGATACGCGATACGAATACATTGATTGACAAGGTTATCGAAGAGGGGTAATATTAATAAAAGTAAAAAGCGAAAAACGTAAAGCATAAAACTAAATTCGCATCTCGTATATTAGCGTAGAGCGTATAGCGGATAGTGAAGAAAAAGAGAAAAGAAGGAAGCCAGAATAAATTCGTATCGCATATTACGTTAGGTTCCTCTTTTGTCATTGCGAGAGAGTGAAACGACCGAAGCAATCTCAAACGGGGATTGCCACACTCTGATAAATCAGAGCTCGCAATGACATAAAATACCATAAACTGTAAACCGAATACTATACGCTAACATGCGCGATACTCGATACGCAATACGCGATACGAAATTACTATTCACTAACGACTAATTTAATTGGTAAATTAAATTAAAAAGGTGGGAAAATTATGGAAAAAGAAAGATTTTTAAACTTTGAAGGTTTAACCTTCGACGATATTTTGTTGGTTCCCGAAAAATCAGCTATCCTTCCTAAAGAAGTTGATGTTTCCACAAAGTTTAGCAGAAACATCGATATAAATATCCCTTTAGTTAGCGCTGCCATGGATACAGTTACCGAATCGAGATTAGCCATTGCCATTGCCCGGGAAGGGGGTATTGGCATTATTCATAAAAATATGTCCATAGAGGAACAGGCTGAAGAAGTAGATAAGGTTAAAAGGTCAGAGAGTGGAGTAATTGTCGATCCTATTTCCCTTTCACCAGAGAGAAACGTGGGAGAAGCAATTGAGCTGATGGCTAAATATCATATTTCTGGGATTCCTATTGTAAATAAAGAAAAAAGATTAGTGGGAATTTTAACTAACCGGGATATCAGATTTTTAGAAGAAGGAGACAGGGGATTAAAAATAGCAGAAATAATGACTAAAGAAAATCTGATAACTGCCCCACTGGGCACCACCCTTGAAGAGGCCAAAAGAATATTACATAACAACAGAATTGAGAAATTGCCAATAGTAAATAAAAATTTCATTTTGAAAGGACTTATTACTATAAAGGATATCGAAAAAGTCGAGAAATTTCCCAATGCTTGCAAGGACGCTAAGGGAAGGCTCAGAGTGGGTGCTGCCGTAGGTGTATCTCGAGATACAATGGAGAGAGTAGAAGCTTTAGTTAATGCCAAAGTAGATGTCATAGTAGTCGATACTGCTCACGGACATTCTACCCGGGTTATTGAAGTTATAAAAGAGATAAAACAGAATTATAGTATAGAGTTAGTAGGAGGTAATGTAGCAACTTTTGAGGGAGCAGAAAGCTTGATAAAAGCCGGGATCGATGCTTTAAAAGTTGGGATTGGACCAGGTTCTATCTGTACTACCAGAGTGGTTACCGGTGTAGGAGTGCCCCAGGTCTCAGCAATTCAAGAATGCAAAAGGGCAGCCAAAAAATATCACATTCCCCTTATTGCCGATGGAGGTATAAAATACTCCGGTGATATAACTAAAGCTTTGGCGGTGGGTGCTGATTCGGTAATGATTGGAAGTCTGTTTGCCGGGACAGAAGAAAGCCCAGGAGAAGTAGTGCTTTACAAAGGGAGAAGCTACAAGGAATATCGGGGAATGGGTTCGATTGGAGCAATGAAGAAGGGCAGCAAAGATAGATATTTTCAAGAAGAGGCAGAAGATGACAAATTAGTTCCCGAAGGAATTGAAGGGAGAGTTTCTTATAAAGGACCGCTTTCTGCTTGTGTGTATCAATTATTAGGTGGAGTACGTTCAGGAATGGGTTATTGTGGAGTAAAAAACATTAAAGAATTACAGGGAAAAACTAAATTTGTTCAGATTACCTCTGCTGGTTTAAGAGAGAGTCATCCCCATGACATAATTATTACCAAAGAGGCGCCTAATTATGGGATAGAATAGGGACAGTATAGTTACTTTACTTTGGAGAATGGATTTATGGAGAAGGAAGAATATAAAATTAATTTTGAGAAAGCAGAAGGTTATTTAAAAAAAGGTAATTTCAATAAAGCCATTAGAGAGTTTGAAGCGGTTTTAGAAAAATGGCCGGATGATCCCAGATGTTATAACAAATTAGGAGTGTGTTATGCCAGCTTAAGAGATTTTATTAAAGCAAAATCGTATCTTGAAAAAGCTTTAGCTTTAGATCTGAAATATCCTGAACCTTATAATAATTTAGGGAATATTTGCTTAGAAGAAAAAGAATATGAAAAGTCAATCGAGTTATACAAAAAAGCATTAGAATTAAATCCTGATTATGCCGCTGCTTACAGTAATTTGGGTTTAGCCTACAAAAGAACAAAGAGAATTGACGAAGCGGTAAAACATTTTAAAAGAGCTGCTGAAATT
>JAHJOY010000117.1 GCA_018819665.1 bacterium | reverse complement strand
AATACGACAATATCAACGAGAATGGTGTAAAAAGAATATTGATAAAGTTAGAAAGCAAGTAAGAGAACGAACACGCCGATGGAGATTAAGGCATCCAGGAAAAGTAAAACAATATGCAGAACAACATAGGGAAGAAGCGAAAGAACGAAAAAGAAAATGGAGAGAAAAAAATAAAGAAAGAGAAAAACAATATCACAAAGAATATTATAGAAAATTTCCAGAGAAAGTTTTATTCAAAATTAAAAGAAGAAGAGATAATTTACTCTACTGATATAGGGTGTTATGCCTTGGGTTTGGAACCCCCCTATAATATGGGAGATTACTGTATTTCTATGGGTTCAAGTTTAGGTATTGGCTGCGGGTTTTCCAAGGCAACCAACCAGAAAGTAATATCTTTTATTGGAGATTCTACCTTTTTTCATGCCGGTATTCCCCCTTTAGTCAACGCTGTCCATAATAAAGATAAGATTTTATTAGTAGTTATGGATAATAGGATAACCGGAATGACCGGAGGTCAAACCAATCCCGGTGTACCCGTAGATGGAATGGGTAATCCTGCTCCCGAAGTTTCCATAGAGAAGATTGCTCGAGGAGTAGGGGCAGGTTTAGTAAAGACCATTGACCCGGTTGATTTAAAAGAGACAGAAGAAGTATTTAAGGAAGCCCTACAGTTTGAAGGTGTAGCAGTGGTTATTACCAAACACCCCTGTGCTATGATTACTAATGCGGAAAACAGGAAAAAAGGTATAAGTGTTAAATATTCTATTAACCAGGAAGAGTGCACCAAGTGCTTAACCTGCGTGAAGGATTTTACCTGTCCAGCTGTCTATATAGAAAAAGATGGCTCTGTTAATATCAACCCATTATTATGCGATGGTTGTGGAGTTTGTGTTCAGGTATGTCCAAAGAAAGCGATAGAGGTGAAAAAATGAGTATGAAAAATATATATAAGATTCAGCTTATTGGAGTAGGGGGACAAGGCACGATTAAGGTCTCTACTATTGTGGGAGAAGCTGCGATGAAAAAAGGTTTAAATGTAGTGATGAGTGAAGTTCATGGAATGGCTCAAAGAGGAGGGACAGTAGTAACTGAACTTAAAATTGGTGAAGCACACAGTCCTCTAATTGAAGAGGGCGCAGCGGATTTATTGATTGCCTTTGAACCGACAGAAGCTTTAAGGTCTTTAAATAAGATAAACTGCAAATCTTTTGTTATAGTAAATAGTGCTCCTATTGTACCTTTTACTGTTTCACTGGGCATTTCGGAATATCCCGAACTGTCTTCTGTTTTTGACGAACTAAAAGCAAAAATAAAGAATTTATCAATAATTGATGCCCAGAAAATAGCTAAAGAAGCAGGAAGTATTATCTCGGAAAATATGGTTCTGCTCGGAGCAGCAGTTGCTACCCCTGAATTTCCTGTAGATAAGGATTTAGTTATTCAGTCTATGAAAGAAAACTTACCTCCCAAAAGTATTGAGACAAATTTAAAAGCCTTTGAAAAAGGATTTGAAGAAGGTCGGAGTTTGATTTATCAAACCCAAAATAGAATTTTATAATATTTTAAAAGGAGGAAAAAGCATTGGAATTTAACTCTAATTTAAAGAAGATAAAACCTTCAGGCATAAGAAAACTGTTTGATTTAGCTCAAGGAAAAAAAGATTTAGTCAGTTTTGGGATAGGAGAGCCCGATTTTATCACTCCTACCCATATTCGGGAGGCAGCCAAAAAGGCTATGGATGAAGGTTACACTCACTATACCCCGAATTTAGGATTTCCGGAATTTAGAGAAGCTTTAGCTATCAAGTTAAATCAAAAAAATAAAATTTCGGTTACCCCTGAGGAAGTAGTGGTAACTTCTGGAGGGACTGAAGCTTTATTTTTTTCTTTTTATACACTTCTAAATCCTGGAGATGAAGTAATTATCCCTGATCCCGGTTTTGTAACTTACGAATCTCAAATTTATTTTGCGGGAGGGACACCAGTAAACTTTACTCTGAGGGGAGAAAACAATTTTCATCCCGATTTGGAAGAATTGAAGAATTGTGTCACCTCCAAAACCAAGGCTATACTCCTAAATTCTCCCAGTAATCCTACCGGAGCTGCTTTTAGCGAAGATGAATTGTCAGCTATAGCCCAATTAGCTCAAGAAAAAAATCTGATTGTAATTAGCGACGAACTATACGAAGATATTGTCTATAATGGTAGAGAACATTTCAGTATTGCTTCTTTGCCCGGGATGAAAGAAAGAACTATTAGCATATTTGGCTTTTCTAAAAGTTATGCTATGACCGGATGGAGGCTTGCCTATCTTGCTGCAGAAGCTAATTTAGTGAAAGAGATGGCAAAACTGCTACAAAATACTGCCGTATGTGCAAATTCTGTTGCTCAGAGAGCTGGCTTGGCAGCTATCCAGAGTTCGCAGGATTGTGTTAAGGAAATGTTTACCGCTTACAATGAAAGAAGAAATGTTTTAATCAAGGGGCTAAATGAAATTAAAGGATTAAGCTGCCATGCACCTGAAGGTACTTTTTATGCCTTTGTAAATATAAAAGAGACTGGAATGTCCGCTGAGGAATTATCCATGTACCTCTTAGAAGAATGTAAGGTGGTAACTGTCCCCGGTACTGCCTTTGGTAAACAGGGAGAAGGTTATATCCGCCTTTCTTTTGCTACTTCCTTAGAAGATATTAAAGAAGGAATAAGAAGAATAAAGAAGGGCATAGAAAATATTAAATAATAAAAAATGTAGGACAGGCGTCTCGCCTGTCTATTAAATTAAAAACTTAAAGCTAAAAGCGAAAAACCATAATTCAAAATTCAAAACTTTTTACATAAAGTTTTTT
>JAHJOY010000012.1 GCA_018819665.1 bacterium | reverse complement strand
TGCCGGTGACTTTTCTGGGAGTTTGACCTATTCAGGGGGATACAATTTTACAGAGAATAATCTAAGCAATACTCTAAATTTAGACCTTAATTATATTCATAGTTTTACTGATGAAGTTTTTGTAGAAGGAGACTTAATCATTAAATATAGCGATAGTTCTGCTCCCAGTCCTTTTATGATCATACCTAAAGAAATTTATATTGGCACCTATGACCTTATTCCCCAACTCGATATAAGAACAGGCATGTTAATTGTAAATTGGGGTTCGTCAGATATGTTCAGTCCTCTGGATAATTTTAATCCTACTCCCCCTGGAATTTCTTTAACTGATATCTCCAGAAAAATTTCAGTTCTGGGAATTGATGCAACTTACTATTTTAATGATATAACTTTTCTTCAGGCAGTATGTTTTCCCAATTTTACCCCCACTTATATGCCTGAGGAATATGAGAAACAGCTATACCTTTCCATGTTTTCTCCTCTATTCCAAGCTCAAGGGATAGAAATAACCTCTATTAACCTAACTCACAATACTCCTGAAAAACCGGTATGGGGATTAAAATTGGGAAGAAGTTTCACTTCTTTTGATGCCGCTATAAGTTACTATAATGGTTATTATTTAAACGCTTATCCTGAGACCATACAGCCTGTTCCCGGACCTTCCGGAATGTCTTTGGATTTAGGATTGGGATATCCCAAAAAAGATGTTTTTGGCTTTGAATTCCAGGGAGACTTCCCGGGAATTGAGGGGGCTACCCTTAGAGGCGACCTGGCCTATATCATCCCCCAACCCTGGGAAGTGCAGGGCGAATATGTATTAAAAGACCCTTACTTAAAAGCAGCTATTGGTGCAGATTACACTACTTCCTTTGACCTCTATCTAAATGTCGGATATATATGGGGTTTTGCCTTTGAGGAAGGGACCGAATGTTCCCCTTATATTTTCGTAAACGCCAGACAGGAATTAAAAGATAGTAAACTTACTCCTAATTATATGGGGGGAATAAGTCTTCATGATAAAAGTATGGTAAATTCTATCGGTGCCAGTTACAATTTTACCGATGATTTCTCGATAAACCTCTCTTATCTTTTTATGATAGGAGACGAAGAGTCAAAATTCGGACAGATGAAAAGTGCAGAAGGTCTATATCTGATAGGAGAGTGGTCTTTCTAATGGAAAATATTAATAAAAAAGAAAAGATTTTAGAGGCAGCCCGGGAGGTTTTCTTTAAAAAAAGTTTTTATGAAGCTACTATGGATGATATCGCTCAGCTTTCCGGAATAAAAAAACCTACTATCTATTATTATTTCCCTTCTAAAATTGATTTAGCCTCACAACTTCTGGAAGTAAATGTAAAAAAAATATTTGTAAAAATTAGCGAAATAATTTCTACAACAAGCAATGTTAAACAACGGATAAAAATAATAGTAGATTTTTATATAAATCTTTTGGAAGAAAATTCTAAAACTTTTATTATTATGCAAAGAATCGGTTATGATTTTATGCAAAAGGAAGACAGCAAGAAAAAGATAAATGAACTCTTCGAAAAATTAAGAAAAAAACAGAAGGAAGCGGGCGACCTATTCGGGGAAGTTACTTTATCTTCAGGTAAAAGAGTGAGCGGAGATCTATTTTTATATTCTATGGTTGCTGCCTTAGGAAGAATTATCTTTGAAAATGTATCCCAGGGAAGAAAACCAAAAAAAGACGATCTCCTGGCCATTGGGGATATTTTTATTGCCTCAGTAAAATAAACGATACAGGGGACGGTTCTTTGTGTTAATTTGGTTTAAAATTAAAAATTATTATTAATACAGAGAACCGTCCCCTGTATTAATTTAGTTTCTAGTTTCTGCTAATTAAAATAAGTAATTTTAAAGCATTGTGATAATCTGCTATACTCATCATCTCTACCTGGCTGTGGGTATATTTTACCGGGATGCATAAGGGAATTGAATTTAATCCCGCTTCAAAGGCAGCAGCGGCATCAGTTGTTCCACCGGTTACAATTTCCTGAACTTTTATTTTATTTCTCTCAGCAATTCCCTTTACAAAATTTCTGAGCTTTAAAGAAGATACCCCTTTTCTATCTGCCAATCTAATTACCGGGCCTCCTCCGGTACGAGCTGGACTCTGATAAAAATTCCCCCAGGGAAGGTTGCCAGCAGAAACCGTATCCAGGGTATAGACTTCATCAAAAGAATTCTTGGCAGAAAAAGCTTGAGCCCCTCGTAATCCAGTCTCTTCCTGTACAGTCCATACTAAAGTTATGGTATTTTTGGGAAGGTCATGGAGAAAATTTTCTAAAAGAAGTAGATTTAGGGCACATCCCACCCGGTCATCAAGACCTCTGGTAACCACATATTTTTCATCAAGGATTATAAAATCCTTCTTTAATCTGGCAGGTAAGATTGGGATTATCCCTTGCTCTGTTGCTTCCTGAGCATTTTCCACTCCTATATCCATATAAAGATCATCCCAGCTTAGCACTTTATCCATCTCTTCTTTTTTTGATAAATGAGGCGGCTTAAGACCAATTACACCATAAATCATCCCTCGCTTAGTTGAAATTTCTACTACCCGATTATAGACACCTCTGACATCCCAGCCACCTATTGGCTTAAATCTCAGATAGCCATTTTCCTCTATATAATTTATTAAAAAACCAAGCTCATCCATGTGGGCCATAAAGGCAATTCGTTTTCCTCCGCTGCCTATCGTGGCAGAAAGATTACCTACTTCATCCTCTTTAAATTCTACTTGAGGAAATAACTTTCTTATCTTCTCTCTCACCGGCTCCTCAAAACCGCTTATTCCAAAAGTATTTACTAAATCTTTTAAAATCTGAATTTTATCCATTTTTATCCTCCAAACAGGAACAACGGTTCTCTGTTCCTGTTCTTTAAAAACTTGTTTTGCTGGAAAAAGTGAAATTGTTGGTTCTGAGATAGGGGGCAACTGCTGGTCCGACAAATCCTGGTTTTGTCTGTCTTTCTTTAGAGATCATATCAACTGCCTTTAATATATCTACTACGCTGGTATTAAACCTCATATTCTTGATTGCCCTTCCTAGCTTTCCATCTTCTATTAAAAAAGTGCCGTCTCTGGTCATCCCGGTTAATTGAATACTCATCGGATTAAGTATATTGACATAGTGAAAACGGGAAATATAGATACCTTTTTTAGTAGAGGATATTATCTCCTCAACAGAATTACTCCCTTCTTTCATCACCAGGTTAAAAGGGAGAGCTCCGAAAGAAGCATGTTCTGGCGATAAAGTATTTCCGGTACATTTTTTATTATATTTTAAAGCGGTAAGATGGTCATAAACTCCGTCTTTTATTACCCCGTCTTTAATGAGGTCTATCTTTTCCCGAGGATATCCCACCAGATCAAAAGGTATAGGCATAGTAAGTTCATCAAAAGGATCATCAGACACAGTTATAGTCTCCGGAAAAATCTTCTTGCCTTGATTATGACAAACGAAACTCTTACCCTCCATAATCATTTTGCCATTAAAAGCAGTATAGCCGGTAAAGTTTAAGATTTCTGATACTGCTTCCGGAGAAAGAATGACCGTATAGACCCCCGGGTCAATCTCTATCTGTTCTACATTTTTTAAAGCAGTCTCTAATAATTCATCGGTTATTTTGTCCAAATTAAAATTATTAATATCACTGTCTATAAACGAGGTATGGGCAGTAGAATTATCTCGGGTGATAACACAATTAAAATCTACCTTAGTCCCCTGGTCAAAGGCAAAGACTCCTTCTGAATTGGCAACCAGGAGGGTAGACTCCTCTGTTTTAAAGGCTCCCGCAGCCTCATACTCTCTTTTATTTACTTCCTTTATTAGTTGACTTACCAATTGAGCTCGATTTAAAGGGGTAAAATTAGCCGTCTGTTCAGAATATTTGCTTTTTATTTTGTATGACTGGGGCTTTAACAATTGATAATGATAATCTAATTTGGGGGTAATCTTGGTTACCTCAATTGCCTTTTCTATATTTTTGGATAAAGTATGGTCATCAATACTGTTCATCTGCACTACACCGATTCTATCTTTATTTATTACCTTTACAGTTAAATTTAGATTGGTTTCCGCTACATTTTGGTGGATGTAAGATTCTGCAAATCTGGTAAGCTCACTTCTGCCCTCTGAGGCGATTATTTCAAAGTCGTAATTTTTAAGAAAACTTTTTACCTTATTAACAATTTCTTTGCCTGAATTTATATCTTTCATTTGGAAGCACCTACCTTTACCTTTCTGAATCTCGCAGGGGATGTGCCATGTGCCACATGCATCGCTTGAGCCGGCTGCCCTTTGCCACAATTTGGTACTCCCCAGACATGCCAATATTTTTCAGAACTTATCCCATCACAAGATTTCCAAAAGTCCGGAGTTATGCCTTGATAGACTGCGTTTTTATAAATTTTTCCTAATTTTCCATTTTTTATTTCCCGGGCAATCTCTGTGCCAAATTGGAAGTTTATCCTCTTATCATCTATGCTCCAACTCTTATTATAATCTAAATACAAACCTTCCTTTATCTCTCCTATAAGCTCATCCAGCTCTAAATTTCCTGGCAGCAAGTTGATATTGGTCATCCTAACCAGGGGGATTCTGTTCCAATTTTCTGCCCGGCCGGCACCGTTACTCTTCAATCCTAATTTAAAAGCATCTTCTCTGGACATTATATAACCCACAAATTTTCCTTTATTTACCAGATAACTTTTGCTGGCAGGGACACCTTCGTCATCATAACCAAAAGTACCTAACCCTCCCGGGACAGTTGCATCTGCTACTATAGTCACTTTTGGGCTTCCATAGGTAAAATTATTTAATTTATCCAAACTCAGAAAACTTCCTCCGGCATAGCTAATTTCCTTCCCCAAAACCCTGTCCAATTCTACAGGATGCCCACAGGATTCATGAACCTGAAGCGCAAGTTGAGACCCTCCTAATACAATATCTGTTATCCCTTCTGGGGCGGAAGGAGCAATTAATAATTGATTAGCCTCTTCCGATATTCTCTCTGCATTTTCTAATAATTTCATCTCTTCGATAAATTCATAACCTCGTGTAGCGTAATCTCCTCCAAAACTGGAAGGGTAAGAACGTTTTTGGAAATCTCCTTCACCAATAGCATAGGCAGCAATTCCACCACCTGATTCAAATATAGTCTGTTCGATTTCAGAACCATCAGTGGATATGAATATTTTATAGGTCTTATAAAAACTAAATGAGCCTTCGCTTTTCTTTACTTTATCTTTCAACATAATCTTGGTAGCTTTTACTAAAAGGTCTATCTTTTCTGCAGGACAAACTTGGAAGGGATTTTTAGTTATAGGAGTGGTATAAGTGGCAATATGTTTATCTTCAGCAGCAAGTTTAATTTCTTCTTTTTTAGTAAGGGCAGAGGCTCGGGCAATATCCAAAGCCTTAGCGGCTGTTTCCTGTAAAGATACTTTGTCTAAATTATTAGAAGCAGCAAACCCCCAGGCACCATCCGCTAATACTCGTATCCCTACGCCTCTATCAGTTGAGACATAATAGGAAGAGAGGATACCATTTTCTACTTCGATGTTCTCCTTTTCAGTTTGAACAAATCTTAAATCAGCATAGTTTACTTTTAATTCTAACCAATCTAAAATATTTTTTAATATCTCTTTCATCTCATAAATAACTCCTTCCTCTATTAATTTTATCCCACTGGCCAGTATATTTAATCAAACGGATGGATAATGACAGGCGACCATATGGCCCGGTTCAATTTCTATAAGAATAGGTTCTTCTTCTTGACACTGGGGTTTAGCGTAAAGACATCGGGGATGAAATCTGCAGCCGGAAGGAATATTCGCTGCTGAAGGTATCTCCCCTTTAATGGGAATCTCTTTAATAGTATTAGATTTGCCGGAAATCGGCTCACATACGGCAGCAATTAAAGCCCTGGTATAAGGATGAGCTGCTTCATCAATAATTTCATCTGCTCCCCCCATTTCGATAATCTTACCGAGATACATCACCGCAATCCGGTCGGTAAAATAACGAGCGGTAGAAAGATCATGAGTGATATATAGATAGGTTAGGCCCAATTCTCTCTGCACTGTTTTCATCATATGAAGTATTTCTGCTCGGGTAGATAGATCGATCATGGAAACCGGTTCATCCGCCACAATCATACTCGGTGACAAGACCAGAGTTCGCGCGGTAGCCACCCTTTGACGCTGTCCCCCGCTTAACATATGGGGAAAACGTCCCATAAATTCCTCAGGAGGGATAAGCCTTACTTCTTCAAGTGAGCGACGAACAATCTTTTCCCGTTCTGCTCTGGTTTCACCCACCTGATGGATAATCAATGGTTCTTCAAGGACGTCCTGGGCTCGAAATCTCGGATTCATAGAAGCATAAGGATCCTGGAAGACCATCTGAACATTCCTTCGGTATTCTTTAAGTTTATTAGCCTCAAGATGGGTTACGTCTTTCCCTTTAAATATTATCTTTCCATCGGTGGGCTCTAAAAGCTTCATTAGTAATTTTCCGGTAGTAGTCTTCCCACAACCTGATTCTCCCACCAGTCCGAAAATTTCTCCTTGATTAATGTTAAAAGTAATACCATCGACAGCCTTCACCCATACATGTTCCCCTTTTAAGATTTGAGTAATAGTTCGTCTTAGCGGAAACCATTTATGAAGATTTTCAATTTTCAGGATAGGTTCACTCATGATAATTCCTCCAACAGGCTATCTGATGTTCGGGCTCTACTTCAATTAAGGGGGGTTCATCTTTTTTACATCTTTCCATTGCTTCTGAACAACGCGGATGAAATCTGCACCCTGAAGGTGGATCAACCAAATCAGGGGGGGTACCGGGAATAAAAGAAAGTTCTTCTACTTTCTCATGGAGTCGGGGAGTAGCTTTAAGCAGCTTTTCGGTATAAGGATGAACTGGACCTCCATTGCCGTATATCTGCTCATTTGTTCCAATTTCCACCAATTTACCGGCATACATTACTAATAAGCGATCGGCAACTTCTGCTTCTGTAGCCAGGTCATGAGTAATAAAGATCACTGATAAACCTAATTTTTTCTTTAATCTCTTTATAAGATTTATAATCTGGGCCTGAACTACCACATCTAAGGCAGTGGTAGGTTCATCACAGATCACAATTTCTGGTTCTAAAAAGAGGGCAGTAGCAATAACTATCCGTTGTTTCATACCTCCGGACAGCTCATGAGGATATCTGCGAATTATATCCTCAGGGAGGCCAACTAAATTCAAATAATTTATTATGCATTTTTTCGCTTGAAAACGTTCTATATTCTTGTGTTCTTGAATGGTCTCCATCATCTGTTTTTCAATAGTATATACCGGGGTAAGACAATTCATCGCTCCCTGAAAGACCATGGAAATTTTTTCCCATCTAACTTTTTGCCTCATTTCATTCTCGGATAGGGGTATAATATCTTTCCCGCCTATTAAAATCCTACCACCGGTAATTTCCCCGGGCGTAGGAACCATTTTCATCAACCCTAAGACAGTAGTTGTCTTGCCACATCCTGACTCTCCTACCAGGCCAAGAGTTTCTCCTTTTTTTAGGCTAAACGATATATCATCAACCGCATAGACTATCCCCTTACGGGTAAAAAAATTAATCTTTAAGTTTTCTACTTTCAAAATATTATCTGTATCTTCCATCTCACCTCGTCCTTAATTTAGGATGTAAAATATTATCCATAGCAAAACCGATAAAAGCAAAAGTCATACCCATCAGGGCTATAAATAGACCGGGAGGAATAACCCACCACCACAGACCATTTAACACTGCTCCTCCGGTTAAGGCATCATGTAATATTTGTCCCCAGGTTACAATTGTTGAATCACCTAATCCCAACAAACTGATAGATGATTCATATACAATGGCACTGGGTACATAAAGAGCCATCGAGGCAAAGGCATAAGGGATAAGCAAAGGCACCATATGTTTAAATATTATTCTGCTGCTGGAAGCTCCGAAGGCTTGTGCAGCCTCAATGTAAGTCTCTTCTTTAATTTGCAATCCCATACTTCTAACCGTCTTTACCGGTCCTACCCAGAAAAAACAACTCATCATTAGAATCATTATCCAGATATTGGGTTTAAAGATGGCGCTCATCACTATTAAAACAGGAAGTAAAGGAACACCTAAAAAAAGTTCGAAGATTCTTTGCATTAACGAATCCTTCCATCCTCCCAGATAAGCACTCATTACTCCATAAGTTACCCCGATAGAGACAGCGGTAAAAGCAGTTAATAGTCCGATAAGCAGGGCCCATTTTACCCCGGCCACAACCCCGCTCCAGATATCTCTCTTAGAACTATCTGTCCCCAGCCAACCAGATACGCCCCCGGAAAAAGTAAAATAGATATCTTCTACTACATCATTCTCGCTAGGTAGAATAATCTCAGCTATCAACTTGTAAGTCCCTTTAAGAGGGGAAGGATAAACCAAAATCCCTTCTTTTGCCTCAGAAAACAAAACACTGGTTGGTTTAACCATTTCTCTTTCGATTCTGTTACCTTCTAAATTTTCGAACTTAGCGCCAAAGTTATAAGATTCGATCCTTGAATCTTTACCAATCGATACTCTGACCTCCTTCCCATCACTCTTAGATATCGGTCTCCTGACCAGTTCAATAATATGGCCATCAGGCCTCTCAATACTTAACATAATAACCGGTGACCCTATAGCATAACCATGGAATATAACATCAAGAGGAGGAAGATCATAGGAATATTCGTACTTAAAAACCGCTCTGGATAATTTTATTTTCCCCATTTTCTCCTCTGAAAAAACATGCTCTTCCATAATTAAAGAAGGTGCCCTTTTGGTAGAAGAAAACCAGTTAACCCATGCCGGAGGGGCGCTGACAGGATTATCTTCCCAATAAGTAATATCTCTCCAGCGGATGCTTGCTTCGGGAAAAGGTACGATATAAGGATTTATGAAAACAGTAAGAATAAATATAAATAATAAAATTAGGCCAAATAAACCAAATTTAACTCTCTTAAATTCATTCCAAAAATCCTGGACCCCTGCTTTAAAATCAATCCACTTCATTACTGTTTTCCTCCCACTTTAATCCGGGGGTCAAGAAATCCGTAGATAAGGTCCAGGATAACCAATCCTCCCATATATAGAGCTGTGGTAATGAAAAGATTGCCCATTAAAACCGGTATATCATTCTGTTCAATGGCAATCCAGTAAAGATTCCCTAAACCGGGCCAGCTGAAAATTCCTTCAAAAATGATATTGCCTCCTACTGAAGCAAGGAGGGAAAGAAGGGCCATAGTTACTATGGGCGGCGCTGCAGTCCGCATAGCATGGCCGTAGAGCACTTTTCGCTCCGGGATTCCCCTGGTTCGAGCAGCCATAATATAATCTTCTTGTAATATACCTAACACAATATTTCGAATAAGAAAGGCACTGCCCCAAAATCCGATAGCCACCAGTGTCAATACCGGCAAAGTCATATGATAATAAAGGTCTATATAATAGGCAAAGCCGGTGGGGGGAGGAACAGAATGCAAGCCTCCCGAAGGAAATATTTTAACAGTGTAAGCAAAGAACATAATTACCAGCATACCCAGCCACCAGGAGGGCATACCATAAACAATCATAGTACCGATAGAGGTAGTCTTATCCATTAAGCTTCCCGCTCTTTGCGCCTTTTTAAGCCCTAACCATAATCCCAGGATAATATTAATAAATATGGCAGTGGTAAAAAGCAGGATGGTTCGGGGTATGCATTCAGCGATAATTATCCAGACATCTGCCTCTCCGGAAGAAGATCTCATTATAGTAGCTTTACCAAAATCAAGAGAAAGGACATTGAACGCTCTCCAGAAAATTCGACTCCAGGTGGGTTTATCTAAATGATAGAGGCGCTGTTTAAATTCTCTCCTTTCAGCTATATAGCGGGTAAGTTCTTCCGGTGTCATCCTGGTGTCCAGTCTCATTGTTTCAGTGTGGATTTCTTCTTCAATCCGTGACCTTAAAGTATTCTCCATAGTGGCGTTAAAGAGGGCAGAAAAGATGAAGATAAGTATGACGAAAATAGCAAAACCATAGATAATTCTTCTAATACAGTATTTCCAATACATTATATGCTGTTTCTCCTAATAAATTAGTCGTTAGTGAATAGTCGTTGGTCGTTAGTTTTAAATACAATTTTCAGTTTCGAGTTATCAGTTACAGCGAAAAGTTTAAAGCAAAAAGCGCAAAACCATAATTTAAAATTCAAAACTTTTTTATACAAACTATTGATTTTAATGTAGGGGTCGGATTTATCCGACCCGAGTTTTGCGTTTTTCATTTTTCGTTTAATTACTATTCGCTGCATACTAATTAGGGTTTACTTAAAAAAAAATTCCTATAGAATTTACATTTAATTTCTAAGTTTAATTAAATTTTAAAAAGGGCAGTGCCCTCTACTGAATAGTTTCCCATCCATAGAGGGCACTGCGAATTTGTAAGTTGAGTCTTTTTAGTATATCACTGTTGAACTCGCAACTGAGGCTGGTACAGCCCCTTCTATTGAGGCACTGATTAAGATGGTGTATGAACCATCTTCTAAATCCTTAATGGCATCTGCGGGTATAATTACCTCAAATAATCCGGATCCTAAAAATTTAGCCTTATAAGATAATTCTTCAGTAGGTGTTATCAGCATAGCTGAGACTTCTCCGCCCTCGGCTATCTTGGCTGTTCCTTCCGGATATAATACCTCAGACAATTGAACTTTTACCGGTATGCCTTCTTTTTTAGAAAGACGCAGATACATGGAAGGTATATCAACACTATCAATTCGAACTGTAGTAGTGGCTAACTTGTTAGGCCAGTAATCCGGAGTAAACGGATATTCCGGATCTCTAAAGGCATTTAGTTCAACAAAATTGGTAGCTGAATCGTATTTTTCCATATAGAATGGTCCATTTCCAATAAAGGCATGGCCTTTTTCATCAATCCACTTGATGGCTACATCATATCCGGCCTTCGCTTCTTCAACTGTAACATAACCCTTTAAAGATACAGGAAGATGGTTATTATCTTTCATCTCTGCCAATTTTGCTCTAATGTCTTTTACACAGGATGGCCTTAACAGGTCTACCTGTTCCACTCCTTCAGAAGGGGTAAAACTGTAAACTTCACCAGATGCACTACCGGTAGCCACTAACTCTGCCAGGGCTTCAAAGACCTCCCAGGGGAGTACTATACCACGCCCGCCGACAGCTACCCAGGGTGATCCATTGGCCGCTACCCTTTCTTTAGATGGCGGGAAGTTGTAGTCGAAATAATTAGTAACCGTACCATCCGGATTTAATACCATACCTTTACTAATTTCCCAATCAGGTCTACGCTCTCTTTCATATGCGGCATCATAATATCTATCATCATCACCATCTTTAGTGATCCATTCAGTTACAAAGGCATCAGCATAAAGTACATTAGCTATAGTCATAGGTCTACCATGATGGAAGTTTCCAAAGAGGAAGCTGTAGGTCCCTGTACTCATCGCGGTTTCGCCTGCACCAACTTTGTACCACTCTTTTTTCGCCGAATCATACTTTATGGCCTCTGAGGATACCGGAATCTTCCCCACAACTTCTCCGGCTTCATCCCGGTCTACCTCGGTCTTGACATCGTGGGGGATAACTCTCCAGGGGGTGGCAATAGCGCTGGCCGGGCTCTCAAAAGAAGCTCTATCAAATAGAGGTTGTGCTATAACCAGACTATAGAAATCATTAAATCCTTCTGTCCCGATGGGATCCCAGGCACCCATAAACAATCCCCCTTTGGCAGAATACTCAGTAATTCTTAATTCTTTATCCTTGGTATTAGCGGTGATTATTGACCATTCATTTAAGCCATCTCCTAAACCGTAATACATCCTGTTATTAAAGGCATCCTTATTGGTAGCATAGTAGTCATTCTGATAGGCTACATATATCCTACAGGCATCTTTTAAGGCTAAATCTAAAGCTTCCAATACAGTGTCCCAGTATTCTTCTTCGGTCAGGAAGTCCCCGGTATAAGCTTTTTCAGTTAAACGGTCAATTTCATCATTCTCGTAGTGCCACTTACTATCCGGCCCGCCGGCCATATAACCATACCAGGGGGCATACATCTGGCAGACAATATGTTCCCAGAATGCCCGGGTGGCTCCGGCTCCCCATCCTTCGGTATAGATATTCCACTTGTAATCTGCTGGGTCCCCGCTATAGACGGTTGTACTACACTTAGATCTATCCCAAAGTAAGCGTTCGACTTTAATCCCCGCCTTTTCAATCTGGTTAGCTACATACTGTCCTTCTTTCAGCCTTCCTTGGGGGTCGTCAACCCTGATCAGGAAATTGATAGTTGCCGGCTCACCGTCAAAGTTCCACCATTCTCCCTGTTTTACCAATCTTCCCTGCAGTTCTGGCAGGGCTGCCGCTTCCTGTAAAGCTTCGGTTATCTCTTCTATGGCTTTCTTTTCATTCCCTTCCGGGGTGAATCCCAGTCGATTAGCTACTAAGTTGTATTTATAAGTCCCCGGTTGACCGGGGGTAGCCATAGTAAAGGCAGGACCGCCGGCACCGCCTAAGATCTCGTCAACAATGTATTTTCGGTTGATAAGGTCATTCATAGCAAATCTTACTTCCCTGATAGCGAAGGGATTAAAAAATTCCTTGTCTTCTACTTTCACAATATAGGGAGCTGCATTAGGTATGGGGTTAAAGTTAAGTGACCAGGAACCTGAAGGAACTGTATATATATCCAGTTTATCTTTGGTAGCTTGATCTAAACCCATAATGGTTGGACCGTTAACTCCCCAGAAGAAGATATCGGTTAGGCCTTCTGCGGCATCCTTTAGACCAATATCTTCACTCATCTTGGCATTGATGTAAACCTTATCCACAATAGGACCCTTTACTTCTGCTAAAACTGAAGTGGTCAGACTGACTAAAATTATTAAACTCAACAAACACAAAATAACTGTTTTTCTTGACATTTTAACTCTTTTTCCTCCTTTATTTTAGATAATTAAAAACAACAAACAGAAACTTTCTTTTCCTCTCTTTTACCACCTCCTTAATACCAATAAGATTTTTACTCTGGGATGCTATTCTGTTCAAAATGTTCCGGGTAAAAATATGTGAAACTATTTTTTATCTGGTAATATCATAATACCACACTTATATTAAAAAATCCTTCTTTTTTAGAAATATTTTTTAAAGGTGA
>JAHJOY010000116.1 GCA_018819665.1 bacterium | reverse complement strand
TTTACCCATGAAGGTACAGTGAAAGCGGTAGATGGAGTTAGTTTTAAAATTAACCAGGGAGAAACTTTAGGAATTGTAGGAGAATCCGGAAGTGGTAAGAGTGTTACTGCTCTATCAGTAATGAGATTAATTCCTCATCCTCCGGGAAAGATTATAGGGGGAGAAATATATTTCGAAGGCAAGGACCTCTTAAAGTTAGATAATAAAGAAATTAGAAAGATAAGAGGGAAGAAAATATCTATGATCTTCCAAGAACCTATGACTTCATTAGACCCGGTATTTACTATTGGTCATGAAATTGGGGAAGCTATTCAATTACATCAGGGGTTAAATAAAAAAGAGGCCAGAAAAAAGGCTATAGAGATATTAAAGATTGTAGGGATACCGGATGTAGAGAAGAGAATAGATAATTACCCTCATGAGTTATCCGGGGGAATGAGGCAGAGAGTGATGATTGCCATGGCTCTATCCTGTAATCCCACCTTGCTTATTGCTGATGAACCTACCACCGCCCTTGATGTTACTATTCAGGCTCAGATTTTAAGATTAATTAATGATTTAAAAGATAAATTTGGTGCCTCGGTGATGTTAATAACTCATGATCTGGGAGTAATCGCTGAAATGTGTGATAATGTAGCGGTAATGTATGCCGGGCATATTGTAGAATATACCGATGTATATACACTTTTTAGCAATCCTCTTCATCCTTATACCAAAGGGTTAAGTAAATCAATACCCAGAATGAATGTTGAGACGGAACATCTTGATGCAATTCCGGGTATAGTTCCCAATCTCCTTGATTTACCTTCAGGATGTCCATTTCATCCCAGATGTGATTTCTGTTTTGAAAGATGTGTTGAAGAGATGCCAGAACTGATAGAGATAGAAAATTCTCATCTGGTGAAATGTCATTTAGTCAAGAAGAGGATAAGGAGTAAATAAGTGGAATGGAAAAATTAGTAGAAGTTAAAAATCTAAAAAAATGGTTCTGGATGGGAAAATCTCCTTTAGGTAAAAAAGAAGCAGTCAGGGCTGTAGATGATGTAAGTTTTTATGTAAAGAAAAAAGAAGTTCTTGGTCTCGTGGGAGAGTCGGGATGTGGAAAAACCACCTGTGGAAAAGTTATCTTAAGGATATTAGACCCTACTGATGGTAGTATATACTTTAATGGTCAAGAAATAACCCATTTAAATCGAAAAGAGATATTGAAATTCAGAAAAAGAATGATGATTATCTATCAGGATCCCTTTGGCTCTCTGGATCCCAGGATGACAATAGGAGCAACTATTGCTGAACCGATGGAAGTACATAAGATTGCTTCTAAAAAAGAACAGGAAGAGAAAGTAATAGAAATTATGGGGAAGGTTGGTCTTCTACCAGACCAGATAAACAGGTATCCTCATGAATTTAGTGGTGGCCAGAGGCAGAGAATAGGGATTGCCAGAGCTTTAGCTACTAATCCGGAATTTATAGTTGCCGATGAATGTGTCTCCGCTCTGGATGTTTCCATTCAAGCACAGATTATTAATTTATTACAGGATTTACAGAAAGAATTTGGACTTACCCTTTTATTTGTAGCTCACGATTTGAGCGTAATAAAACATATCTGTGATAGAGTCGCAGTAATGTATTTAGGCAAAATAGTAGAGACTGCCCCAAAAAAAGAATTATTCAATAACCCTAAGCACCCCTATACCCAGGCATTACTTTCTGCTATACCTATCCCCGATCCTAAACTTAGAAAAAAAGGTCAAATTTTGATGGGCGATGTTCCCAGTCCGGTAAATCCTCCTTCCGGATGCCGATTTCATACCAGATGCACTTATGTAAAAACTGTATGCAAAGAAGAAGAACCGGAACTAAAATGTTTTGAAAATAATCATTATGTAGCCTGCCACTTATTTTTTTAGATGATTAGATAAAATTAATACTTATATTTTTACTGATTATTCACATTGATTTCTTTTACATGAATGATTGGTTATGATTATTTTTCCTTTCCAATTCCTTCAGGATAATAAACCTAATCCTCCCCCTAACCCCGATACGAAGATAGTTTTGTATTTTTGGTAAAAAAATGGTATAATTTAAAAAAATGAAAAGATAGGAAGTGAGTAAGGATTTAGAAAATCCAAAAAAATGTTTAAAATTGGTGATAAAGTATCTCATCCTTCATTTGGGGTTGGAGACGTTGAAAATATAGAAGAGAAGAAAGTATTGGGGCAAAAAGAAAAATACTATATCTTAAAATTAATGGTAAACGAAATGACTTTGATGGTTCCGATTAATAAAGCTGAAGAAATTGGTTTAAGGTATATTATTGACCCTAAAACTGTACCAGAAGTTTTAAATGTATTGGGCCATAAGATGGATGATGAGATGGATGGAAATTATAAGCAGAGGATAAGATCTCAAACAGAGATGGTCGATAGTGGAGATATCTTAAAAGTTGCTCAGGTAGTAAAAAATTATACTCATCGAGATACTGTAGAAAAACTATCTTCTACAGAACGTGGTTTATACGATAGAGCTCGCAAGATCTTGGTGGGTGAAATTAGTGTTGCTTGTAATATTGAACAAACTAAAGCAAAATTTATAATTAAAGAAGCAGTTAGAAAAGGGGACAGAAAAGGTCAAACAAAAAGTCATTGAAAAAATAAAAATTTTATATATTATGATTATCTCCCAAAAACTAACTATTTAATACAACATATTTAACCTAAGCAGCAAATTT
>JAHJOY010000115.1 GCA_018819665.1 bacterium | reverse complement strand
TTTTCTCCCATCTCCTGCCATTTTTCATCAGTCAATCTATCTTCCATAGGATGTTTAAATTCATAATAAGAAAAAACAGCCCCCCGACAGACTCTAATCCCCCGGGCAGAATCTATTATAACATAGATATTAAATGGCGAACCAACTCCTTCCTCTAAAACTTGTCCGGTATTTACATCTGTATGGACATCAGCCACAATTTCCATCTTCTCATCAGTATCAGAGGTTATCTTTTCCAAAATTTCTGAGGGAAACTCTTTCAAAGATGTAAGCTTACTTCCGATATTCCAAATAAGTTCGTATTCCTCATTATCTAAGGGTGTATTGCTAATTTCTTTTTCAGAAATGATCTTTAGTCTATCTAATAATTCTTCAAATTCTTTTATTTTCTCCGGAATTCCCTTGATAGCCAGGTCAAGAGCAATAAGATTATTTCTTAAATCCCTCATCATCTCTTCTAATCTGGCATAGACTTCCGGATAAGGTTCAACATAACCATAGGTTAACTTCGGTTCAGGAGGCATCCCCTTACCCGCCAAAGTATAACTCTGTTTGGCATATAAAATGGTATCATGCCTTAATTCAGTCCAGGAACCCAGTACGGTCTGCAGCTCCTTATCTATCCAGGCGGGACTTTGCATAAAGCAAGGTAAATTTGTATCTTTGCTCTCCTCCAATAAGGGGAGCAATGCATAAAGCCAGCGCCAATAGAGATTCTGTTTCCATTCCTCTATGGTTTTAAGAGAAAATTCTTCTTTTAAATTATTTAATTGATTATAATACTCGGTATACTCGGTATCTCCTTCTACCTCTAAAATTTCCAGCGCCCTCTTTGCCCCCAGCACGGCACAAATATCTAACCCCCGGGGGAAAGCCCTGACTGGACCAAAGTTAGGGATAATTTCCATAGTAAAAGGTTTCTTATCACCAGTATATTGCATAATTATCTTCTCACCTTTCACTCCAAATACTAATTCCTGAAACATATAAGAATCAGGAATAAATCTCTGTCCCATAAATCTGAAACCCTTAGTTGAAACTCTAAAATCGCCATCTTCTGCAAAGGCTAAACCAGAGAGAATCTTAGGTGCTCTTAATTGTATCGCCCTATCAATAAATTCAGCGAGCTTTTCTTGTCTATCATATTTATCCACAGATTCATTAAGAGGGAATATTTCCTTAATAAGTTTTATATAGTCATCGACATATAAATCATCGGTCTTTCCCACAAAATAGACTGTAGGCTCATAAATCATCTTCCATAATTTAAAAGCATTTTCATCTCTTAAAAGGGCGTCAACCATTAAAATGGCTTGCAGGGTCATCTTCTTACCATAAGTTATAGCTGGTTCTTCTAAGGCCGGTCTTAATTTAAAATCAATGCGGCCATACCACATCATAGCCTTAAAATAGTTCTCCAATTTTTCATTTCTGGTGTAATGGCCTCTGGGGATATACTGGCTATAATCTTCGTAGGCATAAGGAGTCTGATAAATGCTGGGGTTTTTTATATAGGCTAAAAGTTCTCTGAACTCTAATCCTTTATGATTCTTTATATTTTCACATTCTTGTTCCACTAATTCCTCTAATTCATAACCAGCCTGATACTCAGTATCAAATTGTCTTTTAGCCACTGCAAAAAAACCGATATTTAATCTGGCAGCCTCTTTAACATTTTCAGTATGGGCTTCTCTAAATTGCTCAATAGAAAGCTCAATCATTCGGTCAGTAAGTTCGACTGCTGAATCATAAAGTTTTTCTACTTCTAAAATTCGCAAAAGATAATCAAAAAATATATGACCGATATGAAGAACTGCATCGGTGGTTATAAATATAGGCTGGTTGGTATCTTTGCACTCTAAATAGATATCACTTATCTCCTTATAATAAGCAGGAGTAACTACAAAACCATTTTCTTTGAGCAATTCTACTGCTTTTCCAGATAAATGAAATTGTCGGATATTGGAGATATCTTCAAGAGAATATAAATCTTTTTTATTTTCTGCTGAAAAGACTGATGAAGCGATCAGAAGAAATATAAGAAATAATATTAAAAAACAGATCTTAATTGATTTTAAATTAATCTTCCTCATTTTATTTACCCCTCCCCATTCTTTTAGTCGTTAGTGAATAACCTAGCGTATAGCGTACAGCGTTTAGCGTATAGTTTTGAATTAACAAAATGCTTATACGAGTTAAATGAAAAATTTAAAAGTGAAAAACCATAATTCAAAACTTCAAAATCTTTTTCTATAAAGTATTGCTTTTAATGTAGGGGTCGGATTTATCCGACCCGAAACGGGTTCGATGAATCGAACCCCGGCAACACATTACTTATTTCGGGCAGACACAAGGTCTGCCCCTACTTATACCTTACGACCTTATCTTTCTTCTTCTTCTTTATCTTTTTTCTTCACTAAACGCAATACGCGATACGAGTTTACTCAACCGACTCTTTTAACAGATCAAAAAAGCCATTTAAATAACCTAAGCCTAATAGTATATCTTTTTTCATCAAATTAATTAGTTCTTGGCTGTCTGGAGAGTTAACAATTTTTATTATTTCTTGTTCCTCAAGTATAAGTAACTCTTGGTCATTATCTAATAAGGGAAATAGTTTCATGGTCTCTCGATAAGACAAGGTAAAATCTTTTCTGGCTTCCTTACTTAGTTTAATGATACTATCCGCTACATCATCTATCTTAACAGTTTTCACCTCGGGAAGCAGATTATAAAATTCCTCTTTCTTGTGTTCGAAAAGATATCCATTAAAATCTTCATAACCGTAATGAGCATTGGTAACCAGTACAGTCAGTTTTTTTACATTAAAAAATTTCTTAAAGAGGACATCCAAAGGAGCTGGATAGGTATGATAGGGTTGGGATACGTCTTCTAAATAATGAATAGCTCGAGCGGCAAACCTAAAACCCCAATAATTATCTCCATTTTTAAAGGCAATTTTGGACATTTCAAAGAAGTGATTGGCTCTTTTGGGGGCGTCTCCGGCTTTCAGTAAACCTGCAAACACAGAAAAATACATATGACGATACCCCTGACTTCCCCCGGTTAAAGTTTGTAATTTATTTAATTTTAAATTAGTATCTAAATCCCAATCCGGTTCGTCCGAATAATTTATAAGAATATCTGAGGCTTTCGTTTTTCCTCCAATCTCCCCCTCAACATATTTTATTACAAATTCCGGATTATATTCATCCTGGTCTATATCTTCATAAGTATAAGGAGTTACTTCGATTTCGGGGAAATTGTTTATCCAATCATTATTTTTTATAGCCAGTTCAGTATAAAAAAAGTGACTGTTCCAGGAAAACACATTTATAGAACTTAAGGCAAAAACGGAAAGAATTAGCAGAATAAGAATTGATATTTTCTTTTTAAGCTTCATAATTACCTCCTAAATTTTTTTGGATTCCCACTGCCTGCTTCATCTGAGCCTCCCCTGGTACAAATAGGGGTACAAGCTTCGCGAGAATGACAGAAAAAGTAACTGCCCCCATATTATCTTTCAAAAGGGAATTTATATTTGGTTAATCCAAGTTCCTTTTTTAAGGTAAGAATCTGTTGCTGAAGATTCTTATTTATAGGTGCTCCTTTATCTTTTCTTTCTAACCAGGCAAGATGTTCTTTCTCTCCTGCTGTATAGATTCTTTCTGCTCCGGGAACTTTTTTAGATGCACGGAGATCACGAAGAATCTGTCCGGTTATCTTTTTAAATGATTCAAGTTCTGTAAAAGCAGAAATATTAATGGCTATAAAAAAATGTCCCAGATTAATGGGTGCAGGTTTGCCATCCTCTACTCCCGATAACATCTTAAGATACTTCCCATTTTGTAGGGCAGCGGAAAGGATTTCTACTACAGCAGCATAACCATAACCTTTATAACCGGCAGTTTCTTCTCCGATACCGCCTAAAGGAGCAAGAGCAGCTTTTCCTGTTTTTAAGTCTTGCAAAATTTGATGAGTATCTGTTCTGGTCTTCCCATCCT
>JAHJOY010000114.1 GCA_018819665.1 bacterium | reverse complement strand
TTATTGCAGCTAAAGCATCTGGAGTAATGGTATATAAATTTGCCTTTGGTTTTGGACCAAGAATATTAGGATTTAGAAAAAACCAAACAGAATATCTAATCTGCTTAATCCCTCTCGGTGGTTATGTAAAAATGGCTGGGGAAATGGGGGAAGGAGATGTTAAAGAAACATCAGAAGAGGTGTCCGAAAAACAAAGATTTGACAAGAAAACATTAGGAATTAGAGCATTAATAGTGGCCTTAGGTCCTTTTATGAATATTGCAACCGCAGTTGTTATATTTAGTCTTATATTTTTTACAAATGGAATTCCGGTAGTTACCAATTGTATATCGACGGTTATTGAAAATGGCCCGGCTGAACAAGCGGGCATACTTTCCGGAGATAAAATTATCGCTATTAATTCGATAAAAATGGAAGATCCCAATAGAATTGCGAATATTATAAATAAAAGCTCAGGAGAAGAATTACAAATAACCCTAGATAGGGAAGGGGATATTATTGAGGTTTTTGTAATTCCTGAATACGATGATAATTACAAAAAAGGTTTAATTGGAATTACCTTTGAAATATTTGTCGAAAAGATTAATATATTTTCAGCCTTTTCTAAAGGTCTAATTGCAACTATAAATATTATCAAATTGATATTTACTAACACAGTGGAAATGATTACCGGTAAAGTCCCTGTTGAGATAGCAGGACCTTTAGGCATAGCTCAAATGACTGGAGAAGCAGCAAAACTAGGTTTTTTAAATTTGTTATATTTTACGGCAATTTTAAGTATATTTATAGGATTATTTAATCTTCTTCCTATTCCAATTTTAGATGGCGGGCATTTATTAATTTTAGCTATAGAAAAATTAAGGGGTAAACCGTTGGAACCTGAAAAAATAAACTTTATGTACTTAATCGGAATATCTCTTATGATAATTATTTTTATAATTGCTACTTATAAGGACATTTTAAGAGTTTTTGTTAAGTAGAAAAAGAAGGAAATTGTAAGCGATGTATATGAGAAGAAAGACCAGGAGCGTGAAGGTAGGCAACTTGGAAATTGGAGGTAATGCTCCAATTTCGGTTCAATCAATGACTAATACTGAAACGAAAAATATATCAGATACAGTATCCCAGATAAAAAGAATGGAAA
This sequence comes from bacterium, assembly GCA_018819665.1. Classification (GTDB taxonomy): domain Bacteria; phylum Atribacterota; class Phoenicimicrobiia; order Phoenicimicrobiales; family Phoenicimicrobiaceae; genus Sediminicultor. The sequence goes on along the minus strand of JAHJOY010000114.1, from coordinate 1,079 downwards.
AAGAAGGTTGTGAGCTTGTAAGAGTGGCTATTCCGGACTTAGAGTCATGTTATTCGTTACCCTTGATAAAAAAAGTAATTAATATACCCTTAGTTGCTGATATTCACTATGATTACAAATTAGCCTTAAAATCAATTGAGTGTGGTGTAGATGGATTACGGATAAACCCTGGCAATATCGGAAATAATGAAAAAATTAAATTAGTTATAAAATCAGCAAAGAAGATAAATTTACCTATTAGGTTTGGCATAAACTCCGGTTCGTTAGATAAAAATATACTGAAGAAATATAAAAAAGTAACTCCTCAGGCTTTAGTGGAAAGTGCTGTAAATATTATCAAGATATTAGATGAACTCGACTATCATAATATAATATTCTCCATTAAATCTACAAATATAATTAATACTATCGAAGCAAACAATATATTTTCCTCAAAATATGATTATCCTTTACATTTAGGGATTACTGAGGCAGGTCCACCTTTCCAAGGTATTATTAAGTCATCTGTGGGAATTGGCGCACTATTATTTCAAGGAATAGGTGACACTATTAGAGTATCACTGACCGGAGACCCCGTAGAAGAAATAAAAGTAGGGTATGAAATATTAAAGGCTTTACATCTTAGACAAAGAGGCCCGGATTTAATTTCTTGTCCTACCTGTGGGAGATGCAAGGTAGACCTAAGTAAAATCGTAAGAAAAGTGGAAAGGCAGATACGCAATATCAATAAACCATTAACTATTGCGATTATGGGTTGCATGGTAAATGGTCCGGGTGAAGCAAAAGAGGCTGATATAGGGGTTGCATTTGATAAAGAGAAGGGAATACTGTTTAAAAAAGGCAAGATAATTGCTAAATCTAGTGATAAAATAATAATAAGAAGATTATTAGAAGAAATTAAAAGTGAGTAAAAAAAGGCTCTATCTTTTTTCTCTAGTGTTTTTTCTTTACGCGATACTCAATACGCAATACGCAATACGAATATAACACAATACGAATATAACATTGAGAATAATTGTGTAATATGTTATAATTTTTGGCAAATATTAATTAAAAAATAACCTATTTATATATTATTC